>JAIXVY010000191.1 GCA_027482505.1 Opitutaceae bacterium
CACCATCCCGCCCTACTACGACTCCATGATCGGCAAGCTGATCTGCTACGGCTCCACCCGTAAGATCGCCCTCGAGCGCAGCTACCGCGCCCTCAGCGAGTATCTCATCCGCGGCATCAAGACCACCATCCCGCTCCAAAAGGCGATCATGAGCGACCCGACCTTCATGGAAGGCAAGGCCACCACCGCCTACATGGAAGAGTTCTTCGCCCGCACCCCGACGGATCTGTTCACCCAGTAACTTATTCGGAAAAGCAAGCGCTTATCCGCCTAGCCCGCCGCGAATTCCGCGGCGGGTTTTTTGTATTATTCAGCCGACGTTCCGCCATAAGGCCCCCGTCGGCGCCGTTTATAATGAACACTGCTCTCCGCCAGCACACGTTGCACGTGAGAATGTTCAGGTAACTGCGAACCTATCAAATCGCTTGCGGCCAAACCATAGGCCGCCGCGGCGCGCTCTACGGTCTCGAGCCAGATCTGCTTTTTTCGCCCCGATTCAAGCAACTGATAAAACCGCAGGCTAAGCTCCATTAGCTCCGCAGCCTCTTCCTGCGTTAGCTCATGCCTTAAACGCAATGCCCGCAATCGGTCGGCGATAAGCGGGATCAAGGACATGCGTCATGATCATGGCGTAATTTAATTGACTTTTTACGCCTAGATCGATGCGTAATTGGACAAGTTCTCGGCGCCTTATCCCACCTGCAACCTCTATAGGGCATTTATCCTAAAGCGCCGGTATTTTACAATTTATGAACCAATCCCCAGCTCATCATTTTCCATGCCGTGCTTCGTGCGTTGGCCAGCTGTGCGCAGCAATTATGCTGATTGCCGCGCTCGCCATCAGCGCAACGCGGCCCCTATCCGCGCAACCCGCCATTGCAGCAGGCTCGTTGCATAGTCTCATCCTAAAGGCAGACGGCACACTCTGGAGCTGCGGAGACAATGGCTCCGGCCAGGTGGGCGGAGGCACGGCGACAAGGCTCTTATATCCCTCCTTGGTCATGTCCGGCGTTCGCGCCATCTCTACCCAATACTCCCATTCGCTTATATTAAAAGACGACGGCACAGCGTGGGGCTGCGGCTTCAACGGCTCAGGGGAACTTGGACTCGGCAATACGACCAATCGCCTAACCCCCGTTCAAATAATGACTGGGGTTCAGGCGGTGGCAGCGGGCGTCCAACACAGTCTTTTCCTAAAAACCGACGGCACCGTCTGGGCTACCGGAGTAAATGGAAATGGCCAATTAGGCGACAACTCCACTCAAAGTAAGTCTGCTCCCGCGCAAGTGTTGAGCACCTCAGGACAAGCACTCACGGGCGTAAAAGCCATAGCTGCAGGTTTAAGCCACAGTTTATTTTTAAAAACAGACGGGACAGTTTGGTTTTGTGGCACTGGTTATTCAGGAAATGGTTCACTCACTGTCAACCAAACCTATGCCAGCCAGATAGCCACAGGCGTAAAAGCTATATCTGCAACTTGGAATCACAGCCTGCTATTAAGAGACGATGGTTCCGTTGCGGCTTTTGGTGAAAATAGCTGGGGCCAGTTGGGTGACGGTGGAACAACAGCTCGAGCCACCCCCGTGCAAGTCATGACTGGCGTTCAAGCAATCTCCACAAACCAGTTCTCAAGTTTATTCCTAAAAACAGACGGAACCGCGTGGAGAGCAGGAAGGGTGAATGTCGCTGGAGTAACTTCAGGCACTTCTACACCAATACAAGTCTTGACTAATGTGAGCGCGATTGCCGCAGGTCAAAATCATAGTCTATATTTAAAGGCCGACGGCTCGGTTTGGGGAGAAGGCACCAATCAATCTGCGCAATTGGGAGACGGCACATATTCTGATCGCGCGACTGCGATCCAAATATTTAATGTGGCCGCGCCGTCCTACCAAATAGTAAATGGATCGTTTACATGGACCCAAGCAAAGACGGATGCGGAGGCACGCGGGGGGCGACTGGCTATTATTGATACTCAAGCGAAGATCAATCACTTAGAGAACTTGCTCACCCGAGCAGGCTCTTGGCCTTTTCTATGGCTGGGCCTCACCGACACTGAATCAGAAGGAACCTGGAAGTGGCTGGACGGAACCATAATAACAACTAACAACTGGGCAGCCGGAGAGCCAAGCGCATCCAACAGCCAAGAGGATTATGTTTACATTTATCCAAGTGGTTCAGTTTATCCACGCAAATGGAACGATGCTCCGCAAGATGCACCATCTCCAAACCAATCAGGTTATCTACTAGAAGTCCTAAAGCCTTTTTCACCTTACGGCTGGGGAACGGACTCCGCGGAGGGCAGATTAAATACTCCCTCGGGGCTAGATAGCTTAACTAAGATCGAAGGAGGCTATAACCACAGTGTGGCACTTAAATCCGATGGCACCGTAGTCGCTTGGGGAAATAACAACGGAACCCAAGGAATCACCCAAGTGCCAGCCGGCCTTTCCAGTGTTATAGATATAGACGCGGGCTGGAATTGGACAGTTGCCAGAAGAAGCAACGGAACATTGGTCTCCTGGGGGGCCAATGATTCAGCTCAAATTACACAAACTCCTACCAATCAAAGCTTCATCTCCGTAGCCGCCGGAAACATGCATGGTGTGGCTTTAAAAAATGATGGCACCGTAGTGTGTTGGGGACGCGGAGACTTTGGTCAAAAAACTGTGCCCGCGGGATTAAATAATGCGATTGCGGTGGCTGCTGGCGGCCATTGGACAATGGCGCTTAAAAATGACGGCACGGTGGCCGCCTGGGGCGCGATTACCAATTTCCCGCCAATCGGATTATCCAACATCTCGAAGATCGCAGCCGGAGACAGCTTTGGTTTGGCCCTTCGTAGCAATGGCACTGTGGTAGCTTGGGGAGACAACACTTACGGGCAACTAAACATTCCCGCAGGCTTGGATAACGTTACTTCAATTTATGCTACAGCTTTGACAGCATATGCCATAAAGACCGACGGCAGTGTAGTAAGCTGGGGCGATAATCGCTTCGGCCAGCGCAATATTCCGATATTACCCGGCAATCAACGATGGAACACAATCGGTGGCGGCTGGGAACATGTTTATGGATTGGCTTTAATTCCATCCGCTCCAATAATTACATCTCAGCCTCTTGCGGTTACCAACTTTTTGGGCGCAACCGCAAGCTTCTTGGTATCCGTTTCCAGCACACTTTCCCCAAGCTATCAATGGCGCAAAAATGGCGTCGATATTCCAGGGGCCACCACGTCTACCCTATCTCTCGCTTCAGTGTCTCTGACGGATGCCGGAAGTTATTCCTGCCTGATATCAAATTCGGTCGGCTCGGTAGTATCAAATTCCGCAAATCTAACGGTATACCCTGAAACCAATCTCACTATCCGCACGCAGCCCGCCTCACAAGCAATAGTCCTAGGCAATAGCGTTACCTTTAGCGTATTCGCTACAAGCGTAGATCCAATTGGCTATCAGTGGCGCAAAAATGGCATTACTATTCCCGGTGCCACCTCGGCTAATTATACTATAGCTGCCGTCACTAGCACCGACGCAGGCAACTACACTTGTATAGTAAGCGATCCCGATGAACTACTGTTAACAACCGCAGCCACGCTTATTGTTCAAACTCTACCGGCCATTACTTCTCAACCCACTTCGCTGACCGTGCTGCAGAATGCCTCCGCAACTTTCAGCGTCGCGGCCACCGGCACACCCGCCCCCACCTACCAATGGCGCTTCAACGGCAGCCCCATATCCGGCGCCACCTCGGCTTCCTATTCCATCGCCTCAGCCCAGGCGGCCAACGCGGGCAACTACACCTGCGTCGTGACCAACGCCGCCGGCTCCGTCACTTCGGGCACCGCCACGCTCACGGTAAACATACCCGCCGCCATCACCGCCCAGCCCTCTTCCCAGTCAGTCAACCCGGCCGCTTCCGCCACCTTTAGCGTCACCGCCTCGGGCACCGGTTCCTTGAGTTATCAGTGGCGCAAAAACGGCCGCAATATCGCCGGCGCGACCTCCAGCACCCTCACCCTGTCCAATGTCCGCTTCTTGGATGAGGCCAAATACACTTGCCTGGTCTCGAATGCGTTCGGCTCCGCACTGAGCACCGTAGCCACACTCACCATCACCATCAGCCCCACTTCGCCCGATTCCGACGGCGACACCATCTCCGACGCCTTGGAGACCTACCTGTCCGTCTTCGGCCTCGATCCGGCGGTGGACTCCACCGAGGAGTGGACCCGCCTCCTGGCCATGATTCCCGACCTTGGCGCCTATTACACCGCCGACCAGATGCGCGATCTCGCGGTCGGCAGCCCCACCCTGCGCCGCGGCACCAACGGCAACTTCCTTCTCGATGTCACCGTTCAAGAATCCACCAACCTCAACACGTGGACCAACCGCGCACTCTCCGCGCCGATGATCACCTATCCCGGCGGCGTCCTTCGCGTCGAACTGCCCCCACTCGATTCCTCCACCCACTTCTATCGCCTCAGGAGCCAAGCGGCCCCGTAATATAAATAAGTTAGGCAACACCGCTAGAGACCCCCTAAGGGGTTAGCTTGAAACCGAATACCCATGAAAAAGAGCCTTTCCTCGCACCTGCTGATGCTCTGCGCCTTGATTTTTAATTTTGCGTTGGCCGGCGAACCGATTCCCGACCGAATCCTCGTGCGGTTCAAGCCGGACGTAACAACCGCGGAACGATCCTCGATTGAAGAGAAATACAACCTTACACTGCTGAAGGAAATAAAACTCTTCAAAATACACGTATACTCCTTCGATAGCACCTTAAGCACAAGCACCAGTCTTTGCGAAAAGCTTAAGTCCGAAGTCGGTGTAGAAACAGCGGAGCCAGACCAAGCCAGAAAAATTAGCAGCGCGAACGACCCCGATTACACGAAGCAGTGGTATCTGAATAACACCGGACAAACCGTGAACGGAAAATCGGGGCCGGCGGGCATCGATATACGATGGCCGGCCGCCAACGCTCGTTACAACCCCCAGTCCGTAATTAAGGTCGCCGTAATAGACTCGGGCACGGCTATTCTGCATCCAGATCTCGTCGGCTCGATGTATAACAAAGCCTCTGAAGTAATAAATGGAATTGATGACGACAACAACGGGCTAATAGACGACTGGTGCGGCTACGACGTCTTCTCGGACGACAGCCTGGCGCTTGACCAAAACGGACATGGCACGCTAGTCGCGGGCATAATCGCGGCCGAGATAAACAACTACACGGGCGGAAGCGGAATCACCAATAACATAGAAATAATACCCTACCGCATATTTGACCAGTTTGGTCGCGGAGGCAGTCCCAAATACAGGATTGGCAGCATAGGCGTTTCAGACGTGCTTGTGGCATTGGCGCACGCCGTCGAAGAGGGATCGAAAATCATCAACTTAAGCCTAGGTGGGAGCGGCTTCAGCTCACTGGAGCAAGAAGCCTATAATCAATTGGTTAATGAGAACATATTGGCTATAATTGCCGCGGGCAACGGAGGAGTCGACAGCAAGGGAGATAATAACGACATTTACCCGACTTATCCCGCAACTTACCCTTCGTCTGCAATCATAGCTGTTGCCGCGCAAAAGAGAAGCGGCGGCCTTGCGGATTTCTCCAATTATGGAGTTGTCAGCGTAGATATAGCGGCCCCCGGAACCGACATCTATGGACCGGACGTAACCAGAAAGACAATATTCTACCAAAGCTTTGATAACGGCGCACCAGGATGGACAGTGGGGAGGAACACCAGTGACCAGTCCTACTTAAATTGGACGATAGCCTACGATGGAGCCAATGGCTACCTAACCGATCGCCTGCCTTATACAGAATACCTTCCAAATACAGATACATGGGTAAGGTCTCCATTTATCGACTTGAGCGCTGCCGCTGGAACCAGGCTTGAATTCGATTCGTATTTCGAACTGGCGGATGACTACATAGTGCTAGAAGTTTCAAATGATGGCCTCAATTGGACTGACTACCAATATTTTTATAGCGATGAGTTTACTGCATTTTCAACCGAGCCCATGGATATATCCGACTTGGATGGGCAATCGGGATACCTAAGATTCAGATTGGTGAGCGATTATTCAATTCAAGGCTTTGGAGCATTAATCGATAATGTGAAAATCTCCGCCATTGATGACTTTAACGCCAGCAACCCAAGTTATAGATATAATGATGGAACCTCATTTGCGGCACCCGTCGTTGCCGGTGTAGCAGCTATGGTGTGGACTCACAGGCCTGACCTTACTGCCGCCCAAGTCAGAAATTGCATACTTCTCTCGGCTCGCCCCGTATCACTTTTAAGCGGCAAGGTGGCTACCGGGGGCATGGTAGACGCAAACGCCGCACTGATTTACGCGGATTCGCTGCCAAAAACCACCCAGTCCATCGATTTCAATCCCATCTCAAACCAAATTTTTAATCCGACAGAAAACAACCAAGTGCCGCTCTCGGCAATTTCCAGTTCCGGTCTGCCCGTCACCTACGAGGTCGTTTCCGGACCCGCGACGATCAGTAATAACACACTAACGATTACCGGACAGGGAACAATCACGGTTCGAGCCTACAATTCAGGAACCAACAGCTACTCTAGCGCATCGGCAAGCCGAAGCTTCACTGCTTCGCTGCAGAAGCAGCAGCAAACCATCAGCTTCCCGCAACCTTCTGATAAAACTTTTGGCGATGCGCCGTTTACAGTGACGAGCTCCGCATCAAGCGGCCTCGCAACCAGTCTGACTTTGATCAGCGGGCCAGGAACCTTAAACGGAAACACCTTAACCATAACCGGGGCAGGTCAGATCGTTTTGCGCTCCACCCAAGCAGGCAACAGCGCATACGAAGCGGCTAGCCCGGTTGATCGCACAATAGCAGTTAGCAAGCAAGTCGCAGGCATAGGCACAAGCGGCCTTAATAAAATTTATAATGGTGGTCGTCATACAATCTCCACGGCCACCAGTCCAGCGGGACTAAACTTACTGGTCTCTTACAATGGCCAAGCCTTAGGCCCGATCGAAGCGGGGACTTATCAGGTTGGTCTTACCATCTCAGATGCCAACTACACTGGCAACTCCACCGCTATCCTCGTGATTGAGAAAGCAAACCAAACCATCACGCCGCCCAATATCCCATCCCAAATCAACTATTCTCCCTCCAACAACACCCTGACTCTAAACGCGACAGCAAGCTCTGGACTACCCGTATCCTATAGCGTAATAAGCGGCCCCGCCAGAGTTGATGGCAACATACTTACCGTCAGTGGAGGAGGCAATATCACGCTACGCAGTTCGCAGAGCGGCAACAACAACTACAACAGCGCCGCAAATGTGGACACTAGTATTAGCGTAACTGACGCAAATGATGTTCCTCGGGTAATTAGTCAGCCCACCACGGTCCTTGCAGCGGTTAATTCCAACGCCTTACTAGATATAACAACTTCCGGAACTGGCCTAAAATACCAATGGTATTTTGCAGGCAAAGCCATCAAAGGTGCGGTAGCCGAAGATCTTTTCCTAAAGGTAACCGCGAAATCCGCAGGCACCTATATTCTTACCATGATCGACAGCACCGGAGACATCGCCACTGCTTCGGTCACACTTCGCGTGGCGCTAGCGCCCAAAATTACAAGACCTCCCGCCAAAGCAGCATCGGTCGCCCTTGGCGGCTCCGCGACCTTAGTTGTAGCCGCAAGCGGAGAAGCGCTTTCTTACCAATGGTTCCGCAATGGAGTAGCCCTCCAAGATCAAACCGCAGCCACCCTGTCTGTCTTCTCTGCCACGGCCGAATCCTCAGGCAACTACACTGTGCGGGTCAGTAACATTGCTGGCTCAGTCACCTCGAAAGGAACTAGCCTTACTGTGCTTGCGCCACCGACCGTTGGCACAATTACCGGCCCCTCAGTGGTGGCGATGCGCTCGGGATTCACACTTGGCGTTATTGCCAGCGGTCCTGGAAAATTAATTTACCAATGGCGTCTGAACGGCAGCCCAATACCGAAGGCCACCGGCCCCCGATACGTTGTGAAAACAGCCACTTCCACGAACGCGGGCACATATACCGTCACTGTAACGAATTCGGTTGGATCTACCACCAGCGATGGACGCGTGTTGGCTGTAACACCCTGAACAAGAAGGTATTTGGACTCGGCGGATTAATGGAAATTTAAATTTATCTTCTGCCGCGGCTCTCCGGGCGATTGGGATTTGCCGCCGCGGGGCCCGTCTTGTTGGGTGATGGCATCATGACGCCCTCGCCCGACGACACCCCGCCCACCACGCGTTACGACGACCAGCCCACCCTCGGCGACATCAAGATCAACCACAACGTCGTCGCCGGCATCGTCCGCCTCGCCACCCTCCGCGTGCCGGGCGTGGCCGGCGTCGGCGGCGGCATCGTCGACGGCATCAGCGAACTCTTCGCCAAGCGCGAGGCCGATCACCGCGGCGTCAAGGTCACCGAGGACGCCGAGGACAACTACTACGTCGAGATCCGCCTCATCGTCGCCTATGGCGCCGAAATCGGCAAAACCGCCTACCAGGTGCAGGTCGCCGTGGCCAAACAGGTCTCCGCCATGACCGGCAAACCGGTGCGCAAGGTCGACGTCATCGTCGAGGGCGTCCGCCTCCCCGAGGGCCGGGGCGACACCCGCGAGGACGACGATACCTGGCCCGACCTCCCCGCCACCGACTAAGCAGCCCCCGGCTCCTAGCTCACTCCCCCTCGCTCCTCCATGAACGATTACACCACCTGGGCCGAGGTTCTTTGGGCCGACGCCCCCCGCGACGCCGCCCTGCTCTGGCTCGCCCTTGCCCTCTGGGTCGTGCTCGTCCTCATCCGGCCCTCCTCCAGCGTGGTGCTGCGCAAGACCGAGGGCGGCCAGCTGGCCATTTCGCGCCACGCGCTGGATCGCCTCCTGGAATCCTGCGCCGAGCAGCTCAAGGGCGTGGCCCATGCGCGCGCCCACGTCCGCCGCCGCGGCGGCAAGTTTCACACCACGCTCCTGCTCAAGGTGCGCCCCTACGCCAAACTCGACGCCATCCAGGGCTACCTCGAGCAGGAGATTCGCGACATCTTCGCCCAAAACCTCGGCCTCGCCGACGCCACCGGACGCGTCGAGGTGAAGATCGTGGGCGTCGTTCCGGAGCCCAAGGATTTCTAGGACCGCGCGTTTCTCACGCCCGCATTTACACTTCTGCCTTTATTCCCGGCGCGCCTCCCGCATACCTGCCCCCATGCAGACGATCGGCGAACGCCTCGAAGAAGCCCGCAAGCGCAAGGGAATTTCCATCCGCGAAGCGGCCGAAGCCACCAAGATCCGGGGCGATTACCTGCACAAGTTCGAGAGCAACCAGTTCGATATAAAGCTGCCCGAAATCTACGTGCGCGGCTTCCTGCGCATCTACTCGAACTTCCTCAAGCTCCCGGCCGACAAGATAGTAAACGACTACCTTTCCCTCGGTCTTGGCGAAGGCGGCAGGCCCGCCAGCCGCGGCCTCAATCGCGAGATCTACGGCAAGATGGAGATCTCGCACGCCACCGCCGGCGGAGCGAAAGCCGCCTCCGCGGCGGAGGGCTCGAACGCCGCGGCCAATGCGAACGCCGCCGATGCGGGCGCGCCCGCCCAGACCCGCCAGCCTTTCCAGCCGCGCATGCCGCTCGGCGGCCTTGATCGCGCCGCCCTGTTTTCGAAAAACGGCCTCTGGATCGGCATCGGCGCCGTCGTCGCCCTCGGTCTAATCGTCTGGGGCGTGGTCGCCATCGCCAGCGGCCCCTCGTCCCAACCCGCGCGGACCGAGACCGCCGCCACCACGGTGGCGGCCGATCCCGTTTACATCGTGGCCCTGCGCCCCGTGCAGGTCACCGGCGTGAAAAGCAAGGGCGACGGCCGCGACCTCGCGCCCACCGCCCTGCCCGCCGCGCTCACCCAAGGCCAGCGCTACCCGCTGCCCAACGCCGCCATGCTCGTCTCCGTGAGCGCGCGCGACGCCGTGCAGATCGAGTTCAAGGGCGGCCGCTACGCCGCCAGCGGCACCGGACCGGGCACGCGCGACCTCGACTTCAGCGCCCAGCGCTGAAAGTCCGGCCAACCCCGCTTTGATTTTTCAACGCCGCGACGCGGAGGCGCGGAGAAAGAGACGCTGCGGTCGACCGCGAGGGTGATGGTGAGCGTTTTCCGCGCATCGAGCAGCCGTTGCCGGTGGTTTTTTCTTTGCGGGCTCCGCGCCTCCGCGTCTCTGCGTTAAAATCCGTTTGGACTGGTTCGAAGCTGCGGCGCTCAGCCGCCGCACAGCGGACGCGTCCGCTCCGCCCATTCCTCCACCGGCCTGCCGCCGACCACGTGCTCGCGCACGATGCGCTCCACCCGCTCGGGCGTCGCGCGTCCATACCACACGCCCTCGGGATAGACCACCAGCCACGGCCCGCCGGCGCACACCCGCAGGCATTCGGCCTTGCTGCGCAGCGCGTCCGCCCCGTGCGCCTTGCAGGCGGCCTTGAGCGCCTCCCACGAGGCCAGGCCCGCCTCCCGCGCGCAGCACTCCGGCCCGGGGCACAGGAACGCGTGCCTCCGCGCCTTCTCCAGGCCCATCTTGGCGAAGCCGGCGTCGATCCTGGCGCGTTCGTCGTTTCCTTGCTGCATGCCCGTCTTCTTGCGCGCCGGCGCGGCGGACGCCATTTCTTTTACCGTGACGCCCCGCCTTCTCGCCGCGCTCCTCGCCGCCCTGCTCGCCCTCGCGCCGGCGAGCCGCGCCGCCGAGGTTCAGGCCCACGGCCTGCTCTTCGAGCACTGGGTTTGCGACACGTTTTTCGGCGGGTATCGGCCGGATGGATACACGCAAAAGTGGGACGTCCCCGCCCGGGCCAACCGCCTGCCCGACCCCGCCCTCGCGGGCCTGCCGGTCAACCCGAAGGCGACGCGCCTCGGCGCGCCCGTGGGCCTGGGCGACGCCTTGCGCCAATACGACGTCGACGAGCCCTTCCTCCTCGTCCTCGGCTTCTGGGAGCAAAGCGGCCCGGGGCAAAAACGCTTCGTGAAAATCCTCGCCCCGCGGGTGGAGCCGGCCGCGTGGCGCGCGCTCTGGGGCCCGGTGACGCGCGCCGACCTGGAACGCCTCGACGCGGTGGTGAAGGACCGCTCGCTCTCCCCCGCCGAGGCCAGGCGCCGCGCGCAGTCTATGAAAGACAGGCCGCCCTTCTCGAAGGCCGTCTTCGTGCTCAACCCCAAGATCGACGAAAAGGGCCAGCGCCGCCTCCAATGCAGCCTGCGCTACGCCGACGCGCTGAAACACCTCGCCCCCGGCGTCTCGCCGGAGCCGGACGAGACGCCCGCGCTCTGGGGCGTGCCCTTTCCCGGCGCGGTCGATTCGGCCCCGCGGCGCTTTTCCCCGGACCCGGCCGTATCCGGGAAATAATTACACCCCGGCCCGCAGCTCCAGCCGGGCGCCGCGCCGCGCCAGGCGGACGTCGGCGCCGAAGAGCTTCCCGAGGCTGGCGGAGGTGAGCGTGGCCGCGCGCGGTCCCGCCGCCGCCACCCGGCCCGCGCGGAGGAGAAGGGCGTGGGTGAAGGCCGGCGTGATCTCCTCCACATGGTGCGTCACCAAAACCAGCCGAGGGCCGCGCGGCTCGCGCGCCAGCGCCTCGAGGCGGACCAGAAACGTCTCCCGCGCCACCGGATCGAGGCCGGCGCAAGGCTCGTCGAGGATGAGCAGGGCGGGCCGCGCCATCAGCGCGCGGGCGATCAGCACGCGCTGGCGCTCGCCCTGCGAAAGCACGCCCCAGGGCCGGTCGGCGAGGCCGGCCGCCCCGGCGCGGCGCAACTGCGCGCGCGCGGCCCGGGCCTCGGCCGGGGTCGGCTCTCCCCACAGGTCGAGTTGCGCGCGCGCCCCGCTGACCACGGTGCGCAGGGCCTCCTCGTGATCGGGCACGGAGGCGTTCAGGGCGCTGGAGACCAGGCCGACGCGGTGCCGGAGATCGCGCCAGTCGCAGGCGCCATATTCGTCGCCCAGCACCCGCACCGTCCCGGCGGAGGGCGTCAGGTAGCCCAGCAACACCTTGAGCAGCGAGGTCTTGCCGCAGCCGTTGGGGCCCAGCACCACCCAGTGCTCGCCGGGGCGCACCCGCCAGTCGATCCCGTCCAGCACCACCGCCCGGCCGCGCTCCACCCGCAACCCGGAGACGTCCAACACTTCGTCGCTTTTCGTTTCGCCCATGATGGGCCGAACCTGCGCCGCGGCGCGCCGGGCCGTCAACGCCGCCCGTGTCGCCCCGGTGTTTTCGTCGCCTTCACCGCAACGTTGCTTAGCAACCTCGGCCTCAGCTTGGCGTCTCCGGGTTTTTCCCCATTCTCCCGCCCATGTCGTTTTCGCTCCTCTCGCCGCGCGTCGCGGCCCTGTTAGCCGCGCTGCTGGCGCCCGTGGCCTTCGCCTCGCCCTTTTCCGTCGTGGCCTACAATGTGGAAAACCTCCACGACCTCGACGGCGTCGCGCTCTACGACGACTACCAACCCGCCACCTGGACGCCCGAGCACCTGCGGGTGAAAACCGCCAACATCGCCCAGGTCCTGGCCCGGGTGAATAAGGGCGCGGGCCCCGAGATCGTCGCCTTCAACGAGATCGAGCTCGACCAGACCCCGGACTCCACCGTCGCGGACTATGACGCCTGGCTGGCCTCGGTGAAGGACACCACCGCCGCCGCCTTGCTCGCCAAGAGCCCCCTCCCGGCCGAGCTCGCCGGACTGCCCGCCGAGGCCTGGCTGCTCAAGGCGTGCGCCGACGCCGGCCTGGGGCCCTACCACGTCGCCGTCACCGACGAGCGCCCGTCCAAGCACGAGGACGGCCGCGGCGCCGCGGTGCGCAACGTCCTGTTCTCCCGCTATCCAGTCACCGCGGTGAAAACCCACCGGCTGGTGAACGCGCGCGGCGTCCTCGAGGTCACCCTCGACGTCGAGGGCTCGCCGCTCACCGTCTTCGTCAACCACTGGAAATCCGGCGCCGGCGACGCCGCGCTGGAGGAAATCCGGCGCGACAACGCCCGCGTGCTGCGCGCCCGCATCGACGAGCTCCTGAAGGCCGACGCCAACGCCGACTTCATCGTCGCGGGCGACCTCAACTCGCACTACAACCAGAAGCAGCGCTATCGCGACATGCGCACCACCGGCATCAACGACGTGCTCGGCTCGCAAGGCAACGAACTCGCCCTGCGCGGCAAGGATCGCGATCTCTACAACCTCTGGTTCGAGCTGCCCTCCGACCAGCGCGGCTCCGACACCTTCCAGGGCGAGTGGGGCACGCTCATGCACCTCATCCTCTCGCGCGGCCTCTACGACCAGAACGGCGTGCAATACGAGGACGGCTCCTTCGCGGTCATGAAGTTCCCGGGCCTCAACGCCAACGGCCTCGGCCTGCCCAACCGCTGGTCGCGCGGCAAGGTGCCCGGCGGTTTCTCCGACCATTTCCCCATCTACGCCCGCTTCCGCGTGGTCGAGACGCGCGACAAGGACAAGTGGCTGCCCCTCACCCGCCCGAGCGAGACCGAGGACGGCCCGGCGGCCGCCGTGGCGGTCGAGACCGCGCCCGTCGATCTCTTCGCCAACGCCCTGCGCTTCGACAAGCTGCCCGCCGGCGCCAACGTGCGCGACGGCTCCTACAACGGCCGTATCTTCCTCGTGGAGGCGAAGTGCGCCGTGAACGAGCGGGGCCACGTGAAAGTGACCCTCGGCGGCGAGGAATACGACGTGTTCTCCCACCAGAAGGAAGTGCGCGACGAGGTGCGCAATCGCGCCCGTTCCGGACAGGTGGTCCGTTTCTACGGCGAGCTGGGCACCTTCCGCGGCAATTGGCAGCTCGTTCTCCACGGCAAGGAGTGGCTGCGCTGAGGCGCGGCGGTAGCGGTATTTTCCGACGGGCGGAGCCTGCGTTTGGCACGCAGGCGGCTTGCGTTATCTTTACGTCCGTTTTAACGCATTCCATTCACATGAGCCAAATCGCCGAAGCCTTGGCCAAAGCCAAAGAGCGCACCGGAAAGGGCGTCCTTGCCGCCCCCGAGGGAGCCGCCTCCTTGTCGCCCGACCAAGTCGAGCGCGACGCCCGCCGCCGGCAGCGCCTTTGGGTGTTGGTGCTCGCGGCCGCCCTGCCCCTCACCGGCTTTGTGCTCTGGGCCAAACTTCGCGACGACACGGTGGTGGCGCCTCCCGCCGCGCCGGCCGCAACGGCCAACGCGGGAACGCAGGCCGGCGGCCCTGAGTGGCCCTCCGCCCCTTCCCCTTCTGCCCCGGCGGTCCAGATACCCGTTCAAAATCCCCAGACCGTCCAGCTCGTCGCCGGGCTGGCGATCAGCGCGGTCATGCCCGGCGATCCCGCCCGCATCATGCTGGCCGGACGCGTGGTCCGCGCGGGAGATGCGATCGACGGTGGTCTGATTTTCTCCGGCGTGGCCGAGGGCCAGCTGCGCTTCACCGACGCCAACGGCGTGCTCTACACCCGTCGCTACTGATTTCGCCGCCCACGGCGCGCTCGGCGTTAGTCGTAGCGCGCCGCGCGGCCGAGGTAGTTGAGCGAAAGCATTTCCTTCCAGACCCGATAGCGCCCCTCGGAGCTGATGCGCCCGTGCTCCTCGTGCTCGGGCGTGGGCAGCAGAAATCCAAGCTGGGTGTTGAGCCGCTCCAGCTCCGCCTGCTGGGCGTTGACGTCGTCCAAGGGCTCCGTGGTCCAAGGCACGAGAGTCGACCCGGTGCGCGCCACGCGCTCGCGGTGGAGATTCAGCAGACGCGAAAAACTGCGGCGCCACGGACGGCGCTCCACCAGCCAGTTTTCCGGATAAAATCCCGCGAAGGGCAGATGATGGTTGTCCGTCACCACGCGCAGGCCGTCGGCGGTTTGGGTGGAGAGGTGCAGGCACACCGTCACGTTGCCGGCGGGCTGGGGCAAAAACGTCACCTGAAGTCGCGTCGCGCCCTCGGTGTCGTGATAGAACGAGGCGCGCACGTGGATGCCGTCCGCCACCTCGGCGCGCAGGGCCTGCACGTTTTTGAAGCCCGCCGCGCGGATCTCCTCGCGAAGCTTGAGGAAACGCCCCTGCACCGGCCACTCGTCGCCGCCGCGGTTGAGCGTGAAGCGCGGGAACAGCGGCAGCGGGCTCACGCTCATGGCGTGGATGGCCAGCCAGTGATAGACGCTCTCCAGCATGAACCACCCGATGAGATGGGCGCCGAAAAGCACGGCGAAGGGCCGCTCGCTCCAGCCGAAGTGACGGCTGAGCTCGGCGGATCCGCCCGCCAGGACCAGCCAGCGCAGCCACCGATTCAGTATGGCCAGGGCGGGCGACGCGAAGTGCTGGTTGAGGCGCAGCAGCATGAGCGAGCCCAGCATCGCGGGCACCAACAGAAGAATAGGTGTGAGGAGGGTTGCGTCCAAGGGTCGGACAAGCTGCGGGAAAATTCCCCGGGGGACAAGCGCGGCCAACCGTAGGCCGGGCAAGAAAAACGCCCGCCGGTAAGGCCGGGCGGGCGTTCTCCAAGCCGCGGCGGGGCGGCGGAAGCGTTTAGCTGATTCGCACGGGCATCACGACGCAGACGAAATTTTCGAGGGTCTTGAGGACGCCGGGACTCACCTCATCCTTCAGCTCGAAGTAAACCTCATCCTTGGTGAGGGCGCGGAGCGGGTCTATGATGAACTGGGGGTTGAACGCGACCTGGAGGTCGGGACCGCTGTAGGCGATCGCCATGCTCTCGTGCGCCTCGCCGAAGTCGGGACTGCTGGCGCTGATCTCGAGGAGATTGCTGGTGAGCTTCAGCTTCACGGAGTTGCTCTTGTCCGAGCACACGAGGGCGGCGCGGTGCACGCACTCGGTGAAGAGCTCGCGCTCGAGCTTCACGCGCTGGTGGGTCTCCTTCGGGATGACCTGCTGATAGTTCGGGTAGTTGCCCTCGACGACCTTGCTGTAGAGGTAGATCGAGTCGACGAGACCGCTGTCGGGATTGTCGGCGTTGATCTGGAAGGCGGCGCGACGGTCGTTGAAGGAGACCTTCAGCTTTTCGCCCTTGTCCAGCATGCGCAGGAGCTCGGAGACGGTCTTGGCGGGGAGGATGATGGCGCCGGCCTTCTCGGCGGGGACGTCCATTTCCTTGGAGATGAGGGCGAGGCGGCGTCCGTCGGTGGCGACAAGCGAGAGCTTGGCGTCGCGGAAATTGAAATACACGCCGTTGAGGATGTATCGCGTCTCGTCGGTCGACTGGGCGTAGGCGACGCTCTTGAGCATGCCGAGGAGTTCGCCCTGCTCGAGGGTGAATGTCTTGTCGTCGCCAAAGTCGGGCAGCGGGGGAAACTCTTCCTTGCCGATGCCCATGATGCGGAACACGGAGCCGCCGGAGGAAAGTTTGACCTGGTGGTTGGGCGCGGCGTCGAAGGCGACGTCGAGCTGGGGCAGCTCGCGGACGATGCCGGCGAGGCGCTTGACCGGAAGGGTGACCGAGCCGGTCTCCTTCACCTCGGCCTTGATCTTGGCGCGGATGCCGAGGTCGAGGTTGGTGGTGGTGAGGGTGATCCCGTCCTTCTCCGCCTCGATCAGCACGTTGCTGAGGATCGGCATCGTGGCCTTGGAGCCGACGACGTTGAGCACCTGGGCAAGGCCGTTGCTGAAGTGATCGCGGTTGATCTTGAATTTCATGAGGGGAGTCGAAGTCGAGGAGATGGGCGGTTTAGGCCGGCGGGAATGCGGGGAGGAAAAAGCCTCGGGCGGAATGTGCAAGGCGCGAGAGGCCGCGGAAAGGGCAAAAGCGCGCGGCGGGCGCGAGGTTTTGCACACAGTCTGATTTATTCAGTCTCTCTTTAGATAAGTCAGTCATCTCCTTAAGGGCTGCGAACAACTCCAACAACCGCCGCGCTCACCTCTGAAAACCGGGCCTCTCTCGCCTGCGAACAAGGCCTCGGGCGAAGCCGGCAACCTTCGGGTTTTGCGCAAGGCGCGGGTTGTTGGGCGTTGTTCACGACGTTGTTCACGAAGTCGTTCACATCGGCGGGTTCGAATCCGTGCTTTCCGGCGCCGGCGGATTTCGCAGGTGCCGGATCAGGCCGTAGAAAATGTAGCCGAGGCAGCAGGCCAGCATGCCGAACTCCTTGTAAACCACGACCGCCGCCGCGGCGATGACGTAGAGGATGAGCGTGGTGATCTTCGTCTTGGTCTGGAAATCGATCTGCTTGCCGCTCGGGTAGCGCACGCGGCTGACCATCAAAAATGCGATCAGCAGCATCAGCACGGGCAGGATGAGGGCCCAGCGCTGCAACTCGCGCTCATGGGCGGCGAGATTGAGGAGAAAGAGGACGAGCGCCGCCACCGTGCCGGCCGCCGCGGGCACGGGCAGACCGACAAAGTCCTTGTTGGAGGACCGGCCCGGTTTCTGGAGCAGCGGGTGGGTGATGACGTTGAAACGCGCGAGGCGGATGGCCGCGCACAAAAGGTAGATGAAGCCCAGCAGCCAGCCGATCTCGCGGAAGTGGGGGTAGCCCTGGGTCGGCGAGAGAATGAGGAAAAACACCATCAACGCGGGGGCCAGGCCGAAGGACACCACGTCCGCGAGCGAGTCGAACTCGGCGCCGAAGAAGGACTCCTTGCCGCCCATGCGGGCCAGGCGGCCGTCGAGGGCATCAAACGCCATCGCGCCGAAAATCAGCCAGACCGCGCGTTTGAACAAATCCGCCGCCTCCGTGGTGATCACGTCCGCCCCGCGCATCGCATAGTGCGCCTGGATGCACATGATCGCCGAGACGAAGCCGCAGAACAAGTTCCCGGCCGTCATCAGGTTGGGCAAAAAGTAGATGCGGCTCGCCTCCGCCGGATCGAGCGGCGGTTCGTAGTCTTCATCGAGCAAGGGCGGGCGGGAATTGGAGGGCATGATGGCTAAAAAGGAGCGTGTTGTCGCCAACGCGCTTTCCGGGCCGGGAGCGGGTTTATTTGGTCAGGGACTCCAGATACTTCCAGAATTTCGAATGCTGCTCGACGAGCTGGTCTTCCGAGACGGGCAGTCGGTTGCGAAGCAGGAAGTCCTCCAGGGAGTGATGGTGGAGGATGTAGAGAACATGCAGCACATCCTCGCCCTGAACCTCGAAGTAGTAGCGCAGCTCGCCATCGCGCAGCCGGTAGAGGGTCTTGCCCGCGCGCACGAAGCGACCGAGCGGCTCGCGCGGGTGGGCGAGGTCTTCGGGCCGAAGCTTGCCCACGGGCTCGATGGCGGAAAGCTGCGCCAGCGGATCGAGCTTCTTCAGCTCGCCGAGGGCCTGGGCGGAGAAGGTGACCTGGAACATGATGCGCCAAGCAACCCGCCGCCCGGCGCCAAGGCAAGGCCCATGGCGGCGCGGTCCTTTGCGGTTTGCGCATTGCCGCCCGCTCCCCCCGCGCGCCACCTTGCGGCCGAACAGTCTCTATGCAGACCTCTGACTCTTGGCATCCCATTCATGGTGGACGACTACGGGGCGGAGTTTAAGGGAGAAGCTTTAGACGGATCTTTTTTCTGCTGTTCTCTATATGGGCTTTTCTACCACAGGGCTTTCTATCTATAGTCAATTATGGGTTATCTATTGCGTGTTGGCTTCGGAATTTGTCTCGCAACCTCCTGTTCGGTTGCACGTTCAGCTATAATTTATACGGATTTTAGGGCAGCACCAATTACGGTCGTATCTGGAAGCCCCATATCTGTGGACATGGATACCGCCCAGGCTGGAACAAGTGTTCCCGGCAATGATTTGTTTTTAGCCTACGGCAGCTTTTCCGTGGAAAATCCTAGCGTGCAGTCAAATCCAGCAGACACCTCCATCGCCGCAGTTCCTGCTTCACCTGGCAATGTTTTGAGACTGAATTATGGAGACTCGTTTACATCAGCCTCTTTTGTGGCTTGGGGCGGTTTTTTAGACAACGGTAGCTACGGAGGGTTTTGGGACGCTACAAGTGGCGAAGCCTATGTAGGTGTTCGAAAAGGCGGAAATGAGGGTTGGCTACGGATTTTTTATGACGATAGTGCCGACGTGTTCCAGTTGACTGGTATAGCTTACAATCAGTCGGGAACTCTCACTGCTGGTCAAACGACGCAAATTCCTGAGCCAGGAACGGCAGGATTATTTGGGGCATTTGTCGCGTTAGGTATGGCAAGTGTTTTAAGGCGCAGGGTGTCATAAGCGAGCTTTTGGAGCTAGGTGCAGTGAGCGGCAGGCTCATGACAGCGGTAATGCATCACTTCACCCCATTTGCTTTGCTTAAAATATGGTTTAACCCATTAGAAATATTTAATTTAAGGTAACTCTTCGTTAGAAAATCTGTCGCGTATTTTGCTAAACGCTACATCGATATAGCTCTCCGCGTGGACGCGAGTCCGATGCACCAATTGAAACGATGCGCGTTTAATGTCTCGGTCTTTTATTATTTAGGTATTTTTCTTTGGCTGCTCGCAGAGTCTGCTGGTGCAAAAGAAACCGATAAGACCACTCTCGACATCCCCGTGCTGGTGGCCGGCTACGGGGCGGAGTTTTTCGAGGAGACGGCGCGCGAATTCGAGAAACTCCGGCCCGGCGTGCGGGTGAATCTCCACGGCGATCCGCGCATCAACGACAAGGTCCGCACCCGCGTGATGGCGGGCGACTTTCCCGACGCCACCGACGCCGTCCTGCTCTATCCGAAGCTCATCGAGGCCGGGCGCGTCCTCGACCTCGGGCCCGCCCTAGACGGTCCCAATTGGGAGGGCGACGGCCGCTGGCGCGACGATTTTCGCCCCGGCGTGCTCGCGCGCTGGACCGACGCCGCCGGGCGCGCGCACGGGGTGCCCTTCGCCCACGCCATCTGGACGATCTTTTACGACAAGGCCCTCTTCCGGAAAAACGGCTGGGAGACGCCGCGCACGTGGGACGAGTTTTTCGCGCTCTGCGAAAAGATCGAGGCGGCCGGCCTTGCCCCGCTTTCGCTGCCGGGCGTGGCCATGCGCTACGGCGACGCGATCCTGCGCGCCGCGCACCACAACCTCGTCGGCCCGGAGGGCTATCGCGACTATCTCGCCCTCGCGCCGGGCGCGCGCGAGGATCCGCGCTTCATCCGCGCGGCGGAGGTGCTGCGCCGCGTCTCCACCCGGCATCTCGTGCGCGGCTGGGAGGGCATGACGCACACCGCCGCCCAGCTCGCCTTTCTGGAGGGGCGCTGCGCCATGACTCTCTCCGCCTCCTGGTTCGCCAACGAGATGCGCGGCCGCCTGCCGGAGGGCCTGGAGCTCGGGGCGATGAACCTGCCGGTCTTCGCCGATGGTATCAGCCATCCGGATACGGTGCAGGCCCAGAGCGGCTACTATTTTCTTTTCCGCACCGGCGATCCGGCGCGGGAGGCGGCCGCGGTGGACTTTTTCCGCTTCCTCACCTCGCGCGAGCGGGTGCGGCGTTTCGCCGCCCTGGCCGACGCGCCCGCCGCGCTGCGCGCCGCCGGGCCCGCGGACTACTCGCCGCGCATGGCCGACACCGCCGCGCTCCTCGCCGCGGCGCCGGCCGCCTTCGACGCCGCCCCCGCGCCCGCCTCAGCCGCCCAGGCCACGCTGGGGCAGGCCCTCTCGGACGCGCGCCACCTGCTGATGACCGGCCGCATAACGTCGGAGGAATTCGGCGCGCGCCTGGAGGCCGCCGCCGCGGTCGAACGCGAGCGCGCCGCCGATCCCGACCACGTGAGGTCGCGGCATCCGGGCAAGGCCGCCCTGCTGGGCGGCCTGCTGCTCGGCCTCGCGCTTTGGCTGGCCTGGCCGCGTCGCCGCAAGGGCGGGCGCGCCGCGGGCGCGGCGGAGGGCGACGGCGGCCTGCTCGGCCGACTGGGCGCGCGGCAGGGCGCGGGTTTCGTGGGTCCGGCCTTCGCGCTCTACGCCGCCTTCGTGCTGTTGCCCGGCCTCGCCGCCTTCGCGTGGGCGTTCACGCGCTGGGACGGATTTGGCGAGATGACGTGGGCGGGGCTCTTCAACTTCCGCTGGCTCCTGCTGGAGAGCGACGTGTTTTGGTCCGCCCTTGGAAACAATCTCTTCCTCATGCTCGTGCCGCCGCTCGTGGTGGTGCCGGTCGCGCTCGGGCTCGCGGCCTACGTGCACCGCGGCGGGGCGGGCGCGGGCGCGCTGCGCGTGGTGTTGTTGTTTCCCAATCTGCTCGGCGGCATCGCGGCGGCGCTCATCTGGCTGGCGGCCTACGAACCGACGAGCGGTTTGGTGAACGCCTCGCTCGTGGCGCTGGGCGATCTGGCCGGCGCGGCGGGGGCGCCGGCGTTTCTGGCCGACTGGTTGCGCTCGTTCTCCGGCCACGCCTGGCTGGCGCAGTCCAATCTCTACTGGTCGCTCGTGCCCATCTACCTGTGGATGGCGTGCGGCTTCAACCTCGTGCTCTACCTCGCCGCGATGCAGGCCGTGCCGGCGGAGCTCTACGAGGCGGCGGAGCTCGATGGCGCCTCCAAGGCGCGGCAGTTCTTCCTCGTCACCCTGCCGCTGATTCGCGAGGTGCTCGTCATCTCGGCGGTGTTTCTCGTCATCGGCGGGCTCAACGCCTTCGAGCTGGTGTGGCTGCTCACCGCGCAGGATCCCTCGGCCGGCGCGCACACCCTCGGCACCTTCATGGTGGGAACCTTGTTCACCGAGTTTCAGGCCGGGCGGGCGGCGGCGATCGCGGTGCTGCTGTTCGCGCTCGTGATGGTGGCGACCCTGGCGGTGTTGCGGGCCACGCGAAAGGAGACGGTGGAGCTATGACACAGTCCGGCCGCTCCGGTTCGTTGCGCGTATCGCGCCTGCTGCTCTGGCTCGTGCTGCTCGGCTACGCGGCCTGGACGCTCATGCCTATGGCGTGGGTGGCGTATTCGTCGTTCAAGACCGACGCCGCGATCCTGCGCGAACCGCTCGCCCTGCCCTCGTGGGCCGAGGCGGATTTTGGCGCCTACGAGCGGGCGTGGAGCGGCTCGCGCCTCGGCGACTATTTTTTCAACTCCGTCCTGGTCACCGGCGTCTCGGTCGCGCTCATCCTGGCGCTGGCAGCCCCGGCCGCCTACGCGCTGGCGCGTTTTCGCCTGCCGCTGGGTCGCGCGGCCTACGCGCTTTTCCTGGCCGGGCTTACGATTCCCGCGCAGCTCGCGATGGTGCCCTTGTTTTTCGAACTGCGCGCGCTCGGGCTGCTGGATTCGCGCCTCGGGCTGGTGCTGGTCTACGCGGCCAACGGCCTGCCCTTCGCTGTTTTCATCCTGGCGGGTTTTTTCCGCGGCCTGCCGCGCGCCTTGCATGAGGCGGCGGTGGTGGACGGCTGCGGCGAGTTCGCGGCGTTCTGGCGCGTGATGCTGCCGCTCGCGCGGCCCGGTCTGGCGACGGTGGCGATCTTCCAGTTCATCGGAATCTGGAAGGAGTATTTTTTCGCCTTCATGATCGTGGGCGGGGGCGACGGCGGGGCCCGCACGTTGCCGCTTGGGTTGGCGAATCTCGCCATCACCGCCCAATACGGCGGAGATCAGGCGCGCCTTTTCGCCGGTCTGGTGATCGTCACGCTTCCCATCCTGCTGGTCTACGTCTTGCTCCAAAGGCAGTTGGTCGCCGGAATCGCCGCCGGCGCGCTCAAGGGTTGAGCCCGGCGAGCCCGCGCCCTTTATTTTACCTCTCTCACCCGCCATGCCCGCCACCGCGATGTCGCTGGACAACACCCTCGACGCCTACGAGCCGATGCTGCTGGCGTGGCTGCGCCAGGGGCTGGACGACCACGCCATCGTCGCGCTGACCGACGCCGAGGGCGTCATCCGCCACGTCAATCAAAGCTTCTGCGACATCTCCGGTTACTCCGAGGAGGAGCTGATCGGACAGAACCACCGCATCCTCAAATCCGGCCAGCATCCGCCCTCCTTCTACGCGCGCCTCTGGGAGACTATCGTGGCCGGCGAGGTTTGGCGCGGCACGATCTGCAACCGCGCGAAGGACGGGCGCTTTTATTGGGTGCAGACCACCATCCTGCCCTTGCTCGGACTGGCCGGCAGGCGTCTCGGCTACCTGTCCGTTCGGACCGACGTCACCCGGTTGATCAACGTAGAGCGCGAGCTCACGCAAAAGACCCGCGAGCTGCAGCTCCTCTTCGACCACTCCCCCATCGGCCTGAGCTGGCGGGAAGTGGACGAGCACGGCAACGCCGGCATAAACCACGTCAACAAGCGCTTCTGCGAGCTCATCGGCCTCACCCCCGAGGAGGCGGCCGATATCGGCAACGTGGCCCGCGCCACCCACCCCGACGACTGGAAGCACCAGGAGGTGCTGAACAACGAGGTCTATTCCGGCAAACGCGACTCCTTCACGATGGAGAAGCGCTACGTCCATCCCGACGGCCGCATCATCTGGGGCATCCTCACCGTGGTGGTCGTCCGCGCCTCGGGCAACGGGCGCGTGACCCACCACTTCGCGATGCTTGAGGATATCACCGCCCGGCGCTTCGCGGAAGACGAGTTGCGCCGCACCGAGGCGCGCTGGCGCACCTACATCCAGACGGCCAGCGAGATTCTTTATGCCCTCACGCCCGAGGGGCGGATCAAGTTCGTGTCCCAGGCCTGGACTTCCAAGCTGGGCCACCCCGTCGACGAAGTCATCGGTTCGCCCTTCCGCGATTTCATCCACCCCGAGGACGTGGCGATGTGGGACGTCTTTTTCGCCCGCACCCTGGAAACCGGCGGTGACGGCGAGGGCATCGAATACCGCACCCGCCATCGCGATGGCCGCTGGATCTGGCACGCCTCCACCGCCTCGGCTTACAGCGATCGCGACCGGCGGCGCGCCTTCTTCGGCGTCGGGCGGGATATCTCCATCCGTCGCCAGGCCCAGCAAGAGCTGCGCACCGCCCTCGCTCGTCTGGAGGAGATGGCGCGCATCGTCGACCGCTCTCCGTCCGTCGTCGTGCTCTGGCGCGCCGAGGGTGGCAACTGGCCCGTTGAATTCGTCTCGGCCAGCATACGCCAGTTCGGCTATTCCCCCGAGGACCTCACCGGGCGCCGGCTCAGCTTCCGCGACATCACCCACCCCGATGATCGCGAACGCGTCGGCGCCGAGGTCGACGCGCACGCCGCCGCCGGCCATCACGAATACACCCAGGAATATCGCATCCAGTGCGCCGACGGCTCGGTGCGCTGGGTCGACGACCACACTATCGTCCGCCTCAACGAAAAGGGCGAGGTCACGCACCACGAGGGGCTCATCACCGACGTCACCGCGCGCAAGGCGGCCGAGACCGGCGCCCGCGAGGCCCAGGAACGCGAGCTGGCCCTCGCCCGCGACGTGCAGCAGCACCTCCTGCCCAGCAGTTTCCCGCCACTCGGCCGGGTGGAGGTTGAGGTGCTTTCCCAGCCTTCCCAGCAGCTCGGCGGCGACTACTACGACGTGCTTCCCGTCGACGAGCGCCACCACGGTTTCGTCATCGCCGACGTCTCGGGCAAGGGCGCGCCCGCCGCGCTCATGATGGCCGCCTGCCGCGCCAGCCTTCGCCTCTGCGCCCCCGGTGAGCTCTCCCCCGCGGCCGTGCTGCGCCGGGTGAACCGCGCCCTCCAGCCCGACATGCCGCCGGGCATGTATATCACCCTGTTCTATGGTATCCTTAACTTGGATACGCTGGCGCTCCGCTTCTGCCGCGCCGGCCACGAGCCCGCCATGCTGCTGCGCGCCGGCGGCGGCGCGCCCGTCCTGCTCGGCGACGGCGGCATGGCCCTGGGCATGGCGCCGGACGAGCTCTTCGAGGCCACGCTCGACGAGGGCCGCGTGGTGATGGAGGCGGGCGACCTGCTCGCGCTCTACACCGACGGCGTCAACGAGGCCTGCAACGCCGGCGGCGAGGAGTTCGGCCGCGACCGCCTGGCCGACAGCCTGCGCCGTCACCAGAAGGAGCCGCTTGCCGAAATCCTGCGCCGCGTGGACCGCTACCTCCGCCAGTTCTGCACGCTCGCGCCGCGCCACGACGACCGCGCGCTGCTTCTCGTGCGGGCCCGCTAAGCCCGCCGCGCGGCGTCGTGCGCTTCGGTTTGCGCCGCGGGCCGTCGTCTCCCCATTCTCGAGTCAGATGTCCGCCGCGCCCGCTCCCGTCCTCTACGAATCGCACTGCCACACGCCGCTGTGCAAACACGCCGTCGGCGATCCCGAGGAATACTGCGCCTTCGCCCTTCTGCGCGGCCTGCGCGGCATCATCTTCACCTGCCACGCCCCCCTGCCCAACGGCTGGTCGGCCGACGTGCGCATGACGGACGCCGAGTTCGACACCTATGTGGCCATGGTCGACCGCGCCCGCGCCGCCTACGCCGGCCGGCTCGACGTGCGCCTCGGGTTGGAGAGCGATTTTTTCCCCGGCATCGAGCCTTGGCTCGAAAAACTCCACCGCCGCGCGCCCCTTCACCACGTCCTCGGCAGCGTGCACTACCAGATCGGCGTCTACCGCGAGCGCTATTTCACCGGCGACGTCTTCGCGTATCAACAAACCTACTACGAACACCTCGCCCTCGCGGCCGAGAGCGGCCTCTTCGACACCCTGTCCCATCCCGACCTGGTGAAAAACGAGTCGCCCATCGACTGGCACTTCCCGCGCATCCGTCCGCATATTGAGAAGGCCTTGGACCGCATCGCCGCCGCCGGCGTGGCGATGGAGCTCAACACCAGCGGCATGCTCAAATCGCTGCCCGAGATGAACCCCGGCCAGGCCCAGCTTCGCCTTATGCACGAGCGCGCCATTCCCGTGGTCCTGGGCGCCGACGCCCACCGGCCCGACCGCGTGGCCGACCGCTATGGCCAAGCCTTGGATAATTTGCAAGCAGCCGGTTATCAGGAGGTAAACGTGTTTCTGGATCGGCGGCGCCACCCCATTCCCCTCGAGCAGGCGCGCGCCAGCCTCTTGTATCGCCGCTAACCGCCATGTCCGCCGCGCCTCTCGATACCATCGCCGCCTTGGCCACGCCCGCCGGAGTCTCCGCGCTGGCCTTGATCCGCGTGAGCGGTCCGGCTTGCCGGGCTTTGGCCGCGGAGATTTTTGGCCTCCCCTCCCCTGCTCTCCCCGAGCGCCGACCGCGGCACGCGGTGTATCGCGCGGCCGATGGACGTGAGCTGGACGACCTGGTCTGGACCTTCTTTCCGGGCCCTCGCACCGCCACCGGCGACGATAGCCTGGAGCTCACTCCGCACGGCAATCCCCTGCTCGTGCAACTGATCCTCGCCGATCTCTTCGCCCGCGGTTGCCGACCCGCCGAGCCGGGTGAATTTACCCGGCGCGCCTTCCTGGCCGGCCGCATCGAACTCACCCAGGCCGAGGCGGTGATGGACCTGATCCACGCCCGCAGTGAGCGGGCCTTGGTCGCCGCGCGGCGCCAGCTCGATGGCGCCCTCGGCCGTCACCTTGATGGGCTGATTCAGCAGGTGCTGGCCACCCTGGCCCGGATCGAGGCTTACATAGACTTTCCCGACGAGGATCTCCCCACCGAAGATCGCCGCCTCGTGGTCCAAGGGACGGGCGATGTTCTACGTGGAACAAGCCGCCTGCTCGCTACCCATCGCTACGGCGACCTGCTGCGCGAAGGGTTGAAAACCGTGCTCCTTGGCGCACCCAACGCCGGCAAGAGCAGTCTGCTCAACGCCCTTGTGGGCCGCGAGCGTGCCTTGGTAAGCCCCGAGCCCGGCACCACCCGGGATTTTATCGAGGAGCCTCTCCAGGTCGGCCCGCACCTCTTGCGTCTGATCGATACCGCCGGACTAAATCCCGCCCCGGGTGACATTGAGCGGCTGGGTATCGCCAAGACCCTGGAGCGACTTGCCGAGGCCGATCTGGTGCTCTGGGTGGCCGATGCCACTACTCCCCTGCCCTCCTTGCCGGCCGATACCAAGGCCCTGCTCCGTCCCGACAACACCCTGCTGGTGCTCAACAAGGTAGATCTGCTCCCCGACCCTCCCCTGCTCGGGTCGCTGCTGCCCCAGGTTTATGTTTCTGCCCTTACTGGCGCCGGGCTTGAGGAACTGCGCGCGGCCATCGTTCGCCACGCCGACGCGCTCGCTCCCGCGCTCGCCGCCGAGGAGCAGATCGCGGTCAATGCCCGCCATGCCGACGCCTTGCGCCGGGCCGAGGCGGGATTCCGGTCCGCCTTGGTCGGACTGCGCGATGAGCCACCCCGCCCCATCGAACTCGTCTCCGCGGACCTCCGGGCTGGTTTGGACGCCTTGGGCGAGATCGCCGGTCGGGTCGACAACGAGCGCATGCTCGACTCGCTCTTCGCCACCTTCTGCATCGGGAAGTGAACTGATTTTAACGCAGAGACGCGGAGGCGCTGGGAAAGGCCAACCCTATTTCTCAAACGTCTTTGCCCTGTTTCTTGCTTTCTCTCCTCCGCGCCTCTGCGTCTCTGCGTTATAGATTTCCTTTTCATGTCCGCCTCTCCCGAAGCTCCCTTCGATGTCATCGTCTGCGGCGCCGGCCACGCCGGCTGCGAGGCCGCGCTTGCCGCCGCCCGCACCGGGGCGCGCACGTTGCTGCTGACGGGCAACCTCGATACCGTCGCCCAGATGTCGTGCAACCCGGCCATCGGCGGCCAGGCCAAGGGCCAGATCGTGCGCGAGATCGACGCCCTCGGCGGCGAGATGGCGATCAATACCGATCTGACAGGCATTCAGTTTCGCCTGCTTAACGAGTCCAAGGGTCCCGCCGTCCAATCGCCCCGCGCCCAGTGCGACAAGAAGGCCTACCAGCTTCGCCTCAAGCACACCCTCGAACTCCAGCCCAACCTGCGCCTGTTTCAGGCCACGGTTACCGGGCTGATCTTCGCCGACGGCCCCGACGGCGTCCGCCAGGTGGTCGGCGTGCGCACCAACCTCGATCTGGAGTTTCACGGCCGCGCCGTGGTGGTCACCACGGGAACCTTTCTGCGCGGCCTGATGCACATCGGCCAAAACAAGAACGAGGGCGGTCGCCTGGGTGATTTCTCGGCCAAGACCCTCTCGGCCAGCTTTCTGGAGGCCGGTATCGAGCTTCAGCGCCTCAAGACCGGCACGCCTCCCCGCCTTCTGGGGCGCTCCATTGATTTCACCAAGATGGAGCCGCAGCACGGCGATGCGACGCCCACGTTGTTCGCCTTTCACGACACCCGTGACCCGGAGCCCTTGTTCCACGTGGAACATTCGCTGACGGGTGCCGCGCCCGGCGCCACGCTTTCGACTTTGCGCGAGGAGCGATTGGGGTGGAATCCGGGGCGCGACCAGGTGCCGTGCTGGATAACCTACACCACGGAACGCACCGCCCAGCTGGTCCGGGACAATCTTCATCTCTCGGCCATGTATTCGGGCGAGATCGAGGGCATCGGCCCGCGCTATTGTCCGTCGATCGAGGACAAGTTTGTCCGTTTCGCCGACAAGCCCCGCCACCAGCTCTTCCTTGAGCCCGAGGGGCGGGCCACCAACGAGTTTTACATCAACGGGCTCTCCACGTCGTTGCCCTTCGCTGTTCAGGTGGAGTTGGTGCGCAGCATCCCCGGGTTGGAGCGCGCCGAGTTGCTGCGTCCGGCCTACGCGGTGGAGTATGACTTCGCGCCGCCCACCCAGTTGTTCCCGTCGCTGGAGTCGCGAAAGGTGGAAAACCTCTTCTTCGCCGGTCAGATCAACGGCACTTCGGGCTACGAGGAGGCGGCCTGTCAGGGCCTGATCGCCGGCGTAAACGCCGCCCGCAAGGGCAGGGGAGAGCCGCCCTTGGTTGTCGCCCGCCACGAGGGCTACATCGGCGTGCTCATCGACGACCTCGTGACCAAGGGCACCCGCGAGCCCTATCGTATGTTCACCAGCCGGGCCGAACATCGGCTGCTGTTCAATCACGGCAGCGCCGAGCTCCGGCTCGTCCATCACGCCCGGTCCTGCGGGCTTTTGTCCGCCTCCCGGCTTGCCCGGATTGAGGCCAAGGCCGAGCGCATCCGGGGCTGGATCGAGCGGCTGGAGCACACCCGCTTGCCCGCCGCGGCCGGGCTGGGCGTGGGCACGTGGGCGGATCATTTGCGCCGGTTTCACAGCGCCCAGCCCAAGCCGGAAGACCTCGCGGCTGCCGCGGGCCCGGGATGCGAGTTGCCGCTCGCCGGCGACGGGGCGGGGCGGGGGAGCATCGGCGCCTCGGCGACGGACCAAGATGTCTGGACGGCGGTGGTCGCGCACTTGCCCGAATTGACCGCGCTGGCCCCCGCCGACCGGGCGGAGGTGCATTATCGCGTGACCTATGCGGGCTATCTGGCCCGGGAGGAGCGGCAAATCGCCCGTCTGGCCGACATCGAAAAGATCAAGATTCCCGCCGATCTCGACTACGCCACGGTGCGCGGTCTGCGTGCGGAGAGCCGGGCAAAACTCGCCGCCGCCCGCCCGGTGACCCTCGGCCAGGCAAGCCGGATCAGCGGGGTAAACCCGGCCGATATCAGCGTGCTGATGGTGCTTTGCGCCAAACGCCGTTAGCCTTTCGGGCGAGGGCGGCTTTAATCTTCCGGCCATGATGTTCGACCTCCTGCCCCTGCTTCAGTTGGTGATAGCCGGCGCGCTGGCGGGCTTGATCTGGACGGTGCAACTCGCGGTTTACGCCCATTTTCCCCGGCTCATCTCGCGGGCGGGCGCGGAGGCGTTTCGCGCCTATCATGCCGACTATACCCGCAGCATGGGCTACGTGGCGGGGCCGCTTATGCTGGCCGAACTGGCGGCGGTGCTGGCACTGACGGGGTGGGGGAGGGGAGCGTTTGACGGCGTGGGCGCGGGCTTGGTGGCGGCGCTTTGGTTGCACACTTTTGGTCTGATGGTGCCCCTTCACGCGCGTTTGCAGGCGGCTCCGAGCGAGGCTTTGGCGCGCCGCCTGGTAACGCTCAACTGGCTCCGCACCGGCCTCTGGTCGGTGCGGTTGGCGTGGGTTATTTGGGCTACCCTGCACGGCTGATTTTAATAAATCGCCACGCTTCTGCGCACGGGCCGGGGCGTGGGTTTCCTCGGGATTTGTGCGATTTTCTCCCGTCCCTTGGGAGGTATGCGCAGGCAGGCCGTGTAACCTATTGGGTTACACGGCCTGCTCCGGTAATCGGGCCCGAGATGTTTATTAAGGCGGAGAAGGCAAAGGATGTGGGACACAAAAAACCCGTCGCGGTGGGACGCGACGGGCGTTGCGGGTAGGGCGTTACAGACGGGTCAGGGCTTGGCCGCGAATTGGGTCTGGGCGCGGAGGCCGGGCTTGAGGGCTCCGTCCGAGTTGTCGATCAGCACCTTCACCCGCATGAGGCCGCTGGCGGCATCGACGCGCGGATCGATGAAGTCTATCGTGCCCACGAAGACCCGCTGGGGATCCGCCACCTGGCAGCGGATGTTGAGGCGGTCGCCGACCCGCAGGGCGCGGGCGTCCTCGGCCGTGACGAAGAACTGGGCAAAGACCCGGCTGATGTCCACCAGGCGGAAGAGCGGCTGCGAGGCCGACACGGTTTCGCCGACCTCGCGGTTGCGTTCCACGATCAGGCCGCTGATGGGTGCGGAGATGGTGCGGAGGTTGAACAACTCGGCGGCTTGCTCGTATTGCAGGCGGGCGAGATCGAGCTCGATCTTGTTTTTGAGCTCCTCGTCCTTGGATATGATCTTGTCGGCGAACAGGTTGGATGCGCTCTTGTAGTCGAATTCCTTCTTTTCGAGCGCGGCCTTGGCGCGCAGCATCTCCAGCTCCTCCACGCGGCTGTAGAGTTTGGCCAGAACGGCGCCTTCGCGCACGGTGTCGCCTTCCTTGAAGGGCTGGGTGGTGAGGCTGCTCTGCACCGGGGAGGAGACGACGACTTCCTTAAAGGGAAGCACGAGGCCGTCGGTGTGCGCGGGGGCGGCCGGGGCGAGCAGGGGGAGGGTGGCGAAGAGGGCGACGAAAAGGCGGCGCATGGCGAAGGCGGTGGGGGAGGGGGCTTACTCGGCGGTGAAGTTGACGCGCATCTGCTGCGGGATGGTGCCGAGCACGTAGTAGAGCTGCGCGACGGATTTGTTCAGGTCGACCAAGGTGGCGAGCTCGCGGGAGCGGGCCTGGGAGAGGTCGCGCTGGGCCTGGGCGACCTCGTAGCTGGTGGTCTTGCCGGAGCCGAGGATGCGCTGTTGGGCGTCGAGGCTGGCGGCGGCGAGTTTGACCGAGTCCTGCACGAGGCGGGTGCGCTCGACGGCGTTTGCGATGTCGCGCTGGGCGGTGTCGAAGGCGCTGAGCAGGGTGACCTCGGCGCGCTTGAGGTTGATGAGCGCCTGGCGCTTGCGGTTTTCCGCCTCGATCACGCGGGAGCGGGCGGTGCGGTTGCCGAGGGGAATGTTGACCACTACGCCGACGCTGAAGTTGGGCTGGTCGCGTTCTCCGTAGTCGTCGTAGGAGCCGAACCAGTCGTTATCGAGGCCGTTGTAGCCGAAGGAGGCCTTCAGGTCGACGCGCGGCCAGCGTTGGTTCTTGGCGTAGGCGACGCGGATCTGCTCGGCCTTGATGAGCTCGGCGGTGCCGAGGTAGGTGGGGTTTTTCTCAAACAGCGTGGCCAGGGCCGACTCGCGCTCGACGCCCGGGGCCTCGCGCACGACGAAGGCGGGGTCGACGGTGAAGGCGGCCTCGTCGAAATCAAAGGTGTCGCGGGTGAGCTCGCGCAGGGTGTTGCGGCGCTGGGCGATGAAGTTGCGGGCCAGGAGCAGTTCCTCGCGGGCCTCGGAGAGGCGGGCTTGGGCCTGGGTGACGTCGATCGGAGCCATGCGGCCTTCGTCGACGCGGCGCTGGTTGTCGCGCACGAGGGCCTCGGCGACGGCGACGGCTTCCTCCTTCACGCGGATGTTTTCCTGGGCGAAGACCATCTCGTAATAGGCCGAGGCGACGTCGCGCAGGATGCGTTGGGCGGTGGCCTCGAGCTCATGGCGGGCGCTTTTGACGTTGGAGCGCTGGAGGCGGACTTCGGCGAGGTTGGCCGAGAGGCCGAAGTCGCGCAGCAGGGGCTGGGTGAGGGTCAGCGTGCTGGTCGAAACGTATTCCGGGCGGAACATCGACTTGGGCGAGAGGAAGCTGCCCGCGCTGTTGATGCTGGTGTTGGAGGTGCGGTCGAAGCCGGTGAGCAGCTCGTATTGCGTGCCGAAGGGCAGG
>JAIXVY010000108.1 GCA_027482505.1 Opitutaceae bacterium
CCGTCATGGGCCGCGGCGTCTGTGGTCTTGCCGCGCCGGATCACGCCATGCCGGCGGCCGATCGAGGTGTCCCTCGATCCGCTGCGCGGGTCGAGTATAGTCATAGGTCGGGATGCGATGTCGATCTCCGGTTTGCCGTCTGGGCCAAGCCTGGCCTTGCTGAACTTCACCGTCCAGCGTGCGTCGGTGTCCTTCTGGCGAGCCTTGGCTGGTTTGTCCGGCCAGATCTCGGCGACTTTCTGACCCTGCTTTATCCGCAGCTTCTCGTCATCATTGTTGCGCTGCCGCGGTGCTGAGACCAACGTCGCATAAACGATCTGGCAGGCTATCGGCAGGTAGCCCGCGCCGGTGATCGCCTCATCCAGCCGGGTGAACAGGCGCTCCAAGGCGCCTGAGGCGATCAGCGCCTCGCAGAAATCCCATAAGCGTATTGGCGTCCGGCACCGCATCGCCGGGGCTCAGGCGACAGAAGCGCATCCCGCTCAACCGGTCGCCCACCAGGTATTCCGTCTGCGCCAGCGACAGGCCGTGCAACGCTTGCAGGACGACCATGCGAAACTTGAGCACAGGATCGAAGGATGGGCGACCGCCCTTGCTGCGGTCGCGGGTGCCAAGGGCTGTGGTCAGTTCGGCACGGAACAGCTCGAAATCCACTGTTGCGCTGAGCTTCTCCAGCGGGTCGCCTTGGGCGGAGAGTTCACGCAGCCGGATCTGTACGTCCCAGAAGTCGGGTTGGCCGGATGACATCCGCCGCATCCTCCATCTCCGAGGCCACGCAGCGAACCATGATCCCCGCAGCGTCGCCAGAGGTTTTCGGAGGTGTCCAGATGCGGCCGCAACGGCTGGAACTGGCCTTTCACCAAGTCCCCCAGGCCTATGCCCTGCATCAGGCGCTCGACGTTGCAGCGGGCGACAGCAATCCCCGCACCCCACAGCATCGGGTGTGTCATGGTCGTAGCCCATGAAGAGTTGAGGCCTCCCGAAACCCGCGGGCGGTTCTCGGCGATGCTTGATGGGCCCCCGGCGTGGTAGTAACCGACCGTCTCAGTCGCGCGAGGGATCGACGCGCGCTGTCGGGGGGCAGGGCTATGCGGTCGAACACGAACCAATCAGCGGGCCAGGTCGCGATAGCGCGTGGCGAGCAAACACCTTTGCCTGGACCTTTGGTCCGCGTGGACCAGGCCGTTATCCTGTGTGGCGGGCTCGGCTCAAGGCTGGGCGCGCTGACAACATCAACCCCCAAACCCCTTCTGTCGGTCGGCGGGCGTCCCTTCCTGGAGATCTTGATCGAGGAAATCGCACGCCAGGGCGTGTCGCGGTTTCTGCTGCTCGCCGCCTTCGAATCCCAGCAGATCCAGGAATTCGCGGCCGATCTGCCGGCGCGATTGCGCCGCCCGATCACCGTAGACGTCTCGATTGAGCCGGAGCGGGCCGGAACCGGAGGCGCGCTCAAGCACGCCGAGCCTCTGCTCGATCCGGTTTTCTTCATGTTCAATGGCGACTCCTGGTTCGATGTGCCGCTCGCGAGCCTGAGGGCTCGGATGACGGCGGAGCCAGAGCGTGCGGGCGTTATCGCTCTGCGGCGCCTGCCAGAAGCCGGCCGCTATGGGACGGTTGCGTTGGAGGGCACCACCATCACCGCATTCCGCGCGACCGGCGGAGCAACCCCGGGTGAGGTGCACGTGAATGCTGGTGTCTATCTCTTCCGCAGACAGGTCCTGGGCGATATCGGCCGGATGGCGTCGCTCGAGCAGGACGTGCTGCCAAGGCTGGCAACGGCGAACGCCTTGGCCGGCGTGCCGGCGTCAGGCTACTTCATCGATATCGGCGTGCCCGAGGATTTTTCTCGCGCCCAGATCGAGATTGCCAGCCACCGGCGCAAGCCAGCCCTCTTCCTGGACCGTGACGGGGTCATCAACCGCGACCATGGCTATGTGGGCTCTGTCGATCGCTTCGATTGGGTGGACGGTGCGCGCGAAGCGATCGCCTTGGCGAATGCTTCGGGTTATTATGTATTCGTTGTAACAAACCAGGCCGGTATTGGTCGTGGTTATTATGGGGTTCAAGATTTTTGGGCCGTCATGGCCCATGTCCAAAGTGAGTTATCCTTGATCGGCGCACATATTGACGATGTCAGATTCTGCCCTTTCCACCCAGAGGCGTCGATCGAGGCCTATCGGCGCGTATCCGCTTGGCGCAAGCCGGCGCCAGGCATGATTCTGGACTTGATTGATCAATGGCCGGTTGATGTGGAGACGAGTTTGCTAGTGGGTGACCAGCCTTCGGATCTTGAGGCCGCGGCCAAGGCTTCGGTCAATTCATTCCTGTTCAAGGGCGGGCGGCTTGATGATTTTCTACGCTCGGTACTGTACAATTGATGTCTGACATTCACAAAATGCGATTGCAGGGGCATGACCTAAACGAAATTGATCGCGAGTATAGATCGCTAGGATACTGGCTTTCTACAGCATTTGATCTGTGGTCGACCACTGGTTTGGACCAGGCGTCAGGCGGATTTGTCGAACGACTCAGTCCGGCAGGAGAGCCGATCGAGGAATTGCAGCGCGTTCGCGTTGTTGGCCGCCAGATCTATGCATTCTCGCTGGCGCCGTGCTTGGGCTGGCGCGGCCCTGCTGAAGCAGTCGTCCAGCGCGGCCTTGCCTATCTCAATGCACATTGCTGGACGACGGAAGGCTTCGTCGCCTCGACCATCGAGCGGGATGGTCGAATCCAAAGGGCGACTTTCGATCTGTATGACCATGCCTTTGTGCTCTTCGGATTGGCCGCCGCAGCAACGGCGCTGCCCAAACAGAGGGATGTGATCACTGCGCAGGCGAAGGCATTGCTCCGGCGCATGTCGGCCGCCTTCGCGCATCCCTTGGCGGGCTTTCGTGAGCCTGCGCCGCAGGGGGCTCCGCAATTGGCCAATCCGCACATGCATATGCTGGA
>JAIXVY010000303.1 GCA_027482505.1 Opitutaceae bacterium
GTCTGGCCGACGCCGCCCGCTGCCGCTCCGAGAGCGATTGGCTCATCGGCATCAACGGCACCCGCGCCCTCACCAAACGTATGTTTGGCTCGCGCGCCGGCAACGTCGCCTCCGTCGGCCGCGTCCAGACCCCCACCCTCGCCATCGTCTACGCCCGCGAGCTCGAAATCCGCAACTTCAAGCCCCGCGCATTCTGGCGTCTCACCGCCACATTCCAGGTCGCCGCCGGCGCCTACGAGGGCGTGTATCAGAAGCCCAACTTCAGGAAGGAGGCCGCCAACGAGCACGACCGCATCGACCGCGTGTGGGAAGAGGCCGTCGCTCAGGCGGTGCTCGCCGATTGCCAAGGCAACCCGACCGCCTCCGTCCGCGAAGAGAAAAAACCCGCCACCCAGGCCTCCCCGCGTCTCTACGACCTCACCACGCTTCAGCGCGAGGCCAACGGCCGCTTCGGCCTCTCCGCCCGGCGCACGCTACAGATCGCCCAGGCCCTCTACGAGCGTCACAAGGTCATCACCTACCCCCGCACCGATTCGCGCGCCCTGCCGGAAGATTACGGCAACACCGTGCGCGAGACCATGCAGTCTCTCGGCGGCGATCTCGCGCAACACGCCGCCAAGGTCGTGCAGTCCGCCTGGATACGTCCGGGCAACAAAAAGATCTTCAACAACGCCCAGATCTCGGACCACTTCGCCATCATCCCCACCACCACCGAGCCCAAGTCGCTCGATGAGATGGAATACAAGGTCTACGACATGATCGCGCGCCGCTTCGTGGCCGCTTTCTACCCCGAGGCCCAGTTCGACGTCACCACCCGCATCTCGACCGTCGCCGGCAAGCACGAGTTCAAGACCGAGGGCAAGGTGCTCACCGAGGCCGGCTGGCTCGCCGTCTACGGCAAATCCGCCGCGCTCGAGGACGAGAACGGCTCCGAGACCAAAAAAGAAGGCTCGGCCAAGGCCCTGCCCGCCCTCTCTCCCTCCGACGCGAACAAGGCGAAAACCACCGAGCCCAAGCTCCACGCCGAATCCACCAAGCCGCCGCCGCGCTACTCGGAAGCCACCCTGCTTTCCGCCATGGAAGGCGCCGGCAAGCTCGTCGAGGACGAGGCCATGGCCGACGCCATGAAGGAACGCGGCCTAGGCACACCCGCCACCCGCGCCGACACCATCGACGGACTCATCAACCAGAAGTATATGGAGCGCCAGCAACGGGAGCTGGTGCCCACGCCCAAGGCCGAGTCGTTGATCCAGTTCCTGGGAGCCGTGAAGGCCGAGGCCCTCACCTCGCCCGCCATGACCGGCGAATGGGAATTCAAGCTCCGCCAGATGGAGCAAGGCCGCGTGAAACGCGACGACTTCATGCGCGAGGTCATCGATCAGACCAAGGGCATCGTCGAGCGCGTAAAAGGCTACGAGGAGGACGACTCCGCCTCGCGCGTCACCGACATCGTTTCCCCGAGCGACGGCCAGCCCCTGCTCGAAACGCTCCGCGGCTACAAGTCGCAGGACGGCACGCTCATGATCTACAAGGTCATGACCGGGCGCAAAATCGAGGAGGAGGAGGTTCGCCTGCTCGTCACCACCGGCGAGGTCGGTCCGCTCGACGGCTTCGTCTCGCCGCGCAACGGCAACCGTTTCGCCGCCAAGCTGAAACTCGTGCCCGACGAAAAGGCCGAGCTGCCCGGCCGCAAGAAGGTCGCCATGGACTTCGGCGAAAAGACCGACGTCGGCGAACTCGTATCTTTCTGGACCGACGCCAAGACCGGCGCGGAACTTTGCGAGGCGCCCACCAAATACATTCTTCGCCAAAAGAACGCCGAGGGCGCCTGGGAGCAGACCTTCTCGCTTTCGCGCATCCTTTGCAAACGCGAGCTGAAGCGCGAGGAGATCGTCTCCTGCATCGAGACCGGCCGCACCCCGCTGATCGAGGATTTCATCAGCAAGTTCGGCCGGCCGTTCAAAGCCTACCTGGTCAAGGCCGGCAACAAGGCGTCCTTCGAGTTCCCTCCCCGCGAGCCCAAGACCGGCAAGGACGGCAAGCCCGTGGAACGCAAAGCCAAGGCCAAGTTGGACCTCTCCAAGGCCGTGAAGCTCGGCGCCAGCCCTGCCCATAAGGAAGGCGAACTCTACCAGACCGACGACGCTTACGTGGTCGTGAAGGACGCCGCCAGCGGCAACCCCCGCGCTGTTTTCCAGACCAAACTCGAGGTCGCCGGCAAAAAGATCACGCCCGAAATCGTGCAAGCCCTTCTGGCCGAAGGTCGGACCGACCTCTTGGATGGTTTCATGTCGAAGGCTGGTCGCCCCTTCAGCGCCTATCTCGTTCTCTCCAAGACCAAGTCCAAGGCCGACTTCGAGTTCCCGCCCCGCTGATCGCAGTCGGGCGTTTCCAGGCCCTGGGCGCACATCCGCGCGCAGCCTGTTTCTCAATCCACGCGAGCGCCGGTAACCACACGGCATTCGCGGGCGTCACGGTGTGCACGCCTCGCTTCCTGCGCGACACATGAAACCCAACGCCAAAAATCTCGCCATCGCCTTTCTGGCCCTCGCGACCCTCGGTCTGAGCGTCCAGCTCTACCACACTCGTCAGCAACTGGCCGACGCGCGCAAGGCGCCCAAGCTCGAGGTCAAGCGCAGCGACATCCAGGTCGTGGCCGCCCCCGAGGCCGCTCCCCGGCCGGTGGCGACGGAAACTCCCGCGGAAGCTCCCGCCGTGGAGATTCCTTTCGCCGGCCCGGAGGATAATCGCGGCGGCCCGGGCGGCCCCGGAGGCCCCGGCGGTCGCGGAGGTCGTTTCGCCGCGCAGATGGCGGAACTGATGAAGGATCCCGAGTTCGCCGCCGCCATGAAGGTTGAGCAGGAGGCTCGCATCGAGCAGCGCTACGGCTCGCTGTTCAAGCAGCTCAATCTGCCCGCCAATCAACTGGCCTCGCTCAAGACGCTCCTCGCCGAACGCGAAAACGCCGGCCGCGAAGTCTGGGCCAGCGCCGCCGCCCAGGGGCTTAATCCGCGCGAGAACCGTGACCAACTCCGCCAGCTTGCCGCCGATCTCCAGGCGGAGGTGGACAACAACATCAAGACCACCCTCGGCGAATCCGTCCTGACCGCCATCTCCACCTACAACAACACCGCCCCCCAGCGCGCCACGGTCAACGATCTCTCGCAAAAGCTCACCATCGCCGGCCAGCCGCTCAACGACGCCCAGTCGCAGATGATGACCCGCATCCTCGCCGAGACCGGCCAGCAATCAGGCCGCAACACTCTGGTCACCGACAACACCATCGCGCGCGCCCAAGGCGTGCTCATGCCTTCCCAGGTCGAGTCCCTCAAGAAGCTCCAGGCCGAGCAGCAGGCCCAGCAAGTCCTCCAGGCCAAGATGCGCGCAGCCCGCGAACAGGCCCAGGCCGCGCGCAACGCGAGCCGCGAGGGCGGCGCAGCCAATCGCGGCGGCTGATCGTTCGACATGGCCTGAAACAAAAGCGGCGGACGCCATCTGGCGTCCGCCGCTTTTGTTTGCGCGCCGAGCGCGGGGAAAACTCAGCGCCGCTCGACCACTTCGGCGGCGGGGAAGCGCACCTTCGGAGTAGCGGCGTATTTGTCCTCGGCCGAACGGTAGCCCGCGGCGATCGCCATCTGGGTGGCCCAACCGGTGCCGGCCAGTCCCAGCATCTCGTCATACTTGGCGGGGTCGATGCCCTCGAGCGGGCAGGTGTCCACTCCGAGCACGGCCGCCGCCGTCATGAATTGACCGGCCGCGATGTAGACCTGCTTGGCGGACCAGACCTCGAGTTGGCCGGCCTTGGCCTTCCCGGCCACGAAACCGTCGATCACCTTGCGGAAGCCGGCGAGCGACTCGACGGTCGTGCCGCGGGTCTTGGCCGTGTCGGCGAAGTAGCGGTCGAGATGGGCCGCATCCACCGCCTGCTTCACCGCCAGCACCACGAGATGGCTGGCGTCGGTGACCTGCGTCTGGCCCCAAGACACTTCGCGCAGCTTGGCGCGCAGGTCGGGCGTCTCCACCACGATGAATTTCCAAGGCTGAATGCCGAAGGACGAGGGGGCGAGGCGCAGCGATTCCTCGAGGGCGGTCCAATCGGACGCCGCGATCTTGCGCGCGGGGTCGAATTGTTTCGTGGCGTAGCGCCAGTTGAGGGCGGAGACGAGATCTGCGGCGGCGACAGGCTTCATATGGAAGGTTGAAACGGTGGAGGGTTAAAAGACCTCGCACCGTGTCGCGTCGTCCCAAATGCGCAAGCCGGGCCCTTCGGCCTGATCAACGGTAGCCCGGCAGGTAGTCCTTCTCCGCGGCGAAGAGCTCGAGCGTCATGGCCTTGATCTGGGCCGGCGTGCACACCGCGGAGGACAGCGGATCAAGCATCAGCGCGTGGATCGCGGCCTCCTTGTTGCGATGAATGGCGGCCTCGGCGCCGAGGTCGAACATGCCGAGATTGGTCGAGCACACGTTCGCCATCTGGCGGGGCAAGGCGCCGTGGCGCGTCGGGTGGACTCCGTTGCCGTCGATCATGCAGGCGACCTCGACGCAGGCGTCGGCCGGCAGGTTGGTGATGAGCTGCCCCGCGCCGCCGTCGTTGTTCATCACGTTGCCATGAATACGGAAGGGGCTGTCCTTCTCTCGCGCCTCGATGATCCATGAGGCGTATTCCCAGGAACGCTCCCAATCCATGGCTTCGGCGCCCTTGAGCAGGGCGAGGCGATAGTCGTCGGCCTGGCGCCGCCATTCGGGCCAGTTGGTGGCGTAGAAACGCGAGCCGCCATCGTAGCCTTGGCGCAGCAGGTTCCGGCCCGCCTCGCTCTTGCGATAATAGGGCAGATACTCCGAAAGGTGCCCCGAGCTCTCGGTGATGAAGGCGCCGAAGTGCACGCACATGTCCTTCCGGACGAGGTCGGTCTCCTTGTAGGCGCGCGGCTGGGATTTGCCCCAATCCTTCACGTCGGCGCTGTCGAAGGATGTGATGCCCGCCTTGCGCTCGCGCTCCGCCGCCGCGAGATCGTCCGCGAACTTCTTGTAGAGCCGGTCGGTGTAGAGGTTCACGCCCTTGTGCTCGAGCGTGGTGAACCAGGCGAGGTGGTTGATGCCGGCGCACTCCCAGTCCATCTCCTCGTAGGGCACGCCGGCGTATTTCGCGAGCAGGTGGCTCGTGCCCTGCACGCTGTGGCAGAGGCCCACGACCTGCATCGTGGAGGAACGGCCGGCGGCGGTGCACATCATCGCCATCGGATTGGTGTAGTTGAGCACGAGAGCCTGCGGGCATAGGCGTTCGCAGTCGCGCAGCACGGCGAGGAAGACCGGGATGGTGCGCAGCGATTTGAAGAGCCCGCCCGGGCCTATGGTGTCGCCGATGCATTGGTCGATGCCGTATTTGAGCGGGATGTCGTTGTCATGCCGCACGCACTCGAGGCCGCTCACCTCGATGCAGTTCACGATGTAGTCGCTACCTTTGAGCACTTGCGCGCGGTCGGGCGAGGAGACGACCTTCCAGCTCTTCTCCATGCCGAGCTTGGTGATCAGTTTCGCGATCAGCTTGTGCATGGTGCGCAGGCGCGAGAGGTCGATGTCGACCAGCGCGATCACGCCGCCCTGGTTGCCGGGGATGCGCAGCACGTCGTTGACCAGCCGAGGGGTGAACCCGGAACCGGCGCCGAGCATGGTGAGTTTGATGGGGCGCTGAATTTTTCCGGATAGTCCGAGGGCGGCGGCGTCCTGGGTATGCGCGGCGTGACCGGAGAGTTTGGTTTTCTTGGAGGAAGCCATGATTGGGGGTTGGAGCGCCCAGCTAGATGCGCCGCCCCCGGGAATCCAAAGGGCCAAAGTTTGACCTTGGATAAACATTTTGTGATCTTTTGCCGATGAACGTGCCGCTGCCCGAACCCTTGTCGGTCGTGAACGGACTCGATGAGGAGACGCGCACCAACGCCTCGTATTTTTTCGACAATCGCCGGCGAGGGAGCCCCGACGAAGGCGTCCTGCAGCAGACGATCGCGGGGGCGGCCTTCCTGCAAACACCGACGGAGCGGCACCTCGTGACGTCCGGGCGGGCCATGCTTTTCACTCACGACGAGCCCAGCGCCTACGGTTATCCGCCGGAGGCGACCGAGCTCTACCGCCAGCGCTACATCACCTTTCGTCTCGCGGCGCTGCGCTCGTGGTTTGACCGCCTTCGCGCGGAGTTCGGTCCCGTGCTGCGGATGTCCGCCGACGGCGAGGCCTCGGCCGTGCTTGAGGAGATTTTCCGTCTGTTTCGCGTCCGCGGATTTCGCGACCGCTTCGAGCAGTCGGAGCTTTTGCACCGACTGCTGATCGCGCTGTATCGCGAGCAGGTCGCCGCGGCTCAGACCCGCGATCCGGTGGAGTTCGGCTACCACTACCTCCGCGACCACTTCCGCTCGCCGCTTAATCTGAAGGAAATCTCCGACCTCTGCGGGGTGAGTCGCGAGCACTTCATCCGCGGCTTCGGCAAACGCTATGGCGAGCCTCCGGGCGAAATGTTGCGCCGCCTGCGCTTGGAGCAAGCGCACCGCATGCTCCGGGCCACGCAGATGCCGGTGCAGGACGTGGCTACGGCCTGCGGCTTCGCCGACGCCAACACCTTTTGCCGGGCCTACCGGCTAAAATATGGCGCGACGCCGGGAGCGTCGCGCCGTAGCTGAGTCTTGCCGCGCGGCCTAGTTCGCCAGCTCGCGCTGGGCGACGAATACATCGCGCAGCGCGAGGCTCAGCTTGTCCTGCACCGCCTGGAGCTTCGCGTAGCGCGCGTGGGCCTTCTTGTCGGGCTTGCAGCGGGTCTTCTCGTCGACCGCCACGACGCCCTTGGTGAAATCGGTGAGCTTGGCCTTCTTGCCTTCCTTGAGGGCCACGCACCAAGCGGCCTGGAGCGCGCCGCCCAGCGCCGCGCCCTCGTCCTCGACCATGGCCACCACGGGCACGCCAAAGATGTCGGCCATCATCTGGCGCCACACGGGCGACTTGGCGCCGCCGCCAGTCACGCGGATTTCCTTCGCCTTCACGCCGAGCGCATCGAGTCGGCGCAGGCCGTAGTTCATCCCGAGCGTCACACCCTCCATCGCCGCGCGAGCCATATGGGCCGCCGTGAAGGTCTTGCCGCTCAGGCCGAGCAGCACGCCGGAGCCGGCGGGAACATTCGGCGTCCGCTCGCCCGCCAGATAGGGCAACAACACGAGGCCCTCGGCGCCGGCGGGAACGGAAGAAACCGCCTTGGCGAGCGCGGCGTGGTCCTGGCCGAAAAGTTGGCGCACCTGCTCGGTCACGGTGGTGACATTCATCGTGCAGAGCAGCGGCAGCCAGCCGCCAGTCGAGGAGCAGAAGGCGGCGATCTCGCCGGTCGGATCCGTCACGGGCTTGTCGGCGTAGGCGTAGATCGTGCCGGAGGTGCCGAAGCTCGCGCTAATCACACCGGGGCTCACGTTGCCCGTGCCGATGGCGCCCATCATGTTGTCGCCGCCGCCGGCGGAGACGACCACGCCCTCGGGCAGGCCCAGTTTGGCGGCGAGTTCCGGGCGGATGACGCCCGGCGACTCGTGCGAGGCGGAGAGCTTGGGCAGCCAGGCGGCGAGCTTCGGGTCGATGGCGTTGATCGCGGCCTTTGACCACTGGCGCTTGCGCACGTCGAGCAGCGCGGTGCCGGAGGCGTCGCCATATTCCATGAAGTAGGCGCCGGTGAGATGGAAGTTGAGGAAATCGTGCGGCAGCAGCACGTGGCGCAGACGCGCGTAGTTTTTCGGCTCCTTGCGCTTCAACCAGAGAATTTTCGGCGCGGTAAAGCCGGACAAGATCAGGCTGCCGGTGTGCTTGAGCGCGGCTTTTTCGCCGCCGAGCTTCTTGGTGATTATCGCGCACTCCTCTATGGTGGAGGTGTCGCACCAGAGCTTGGCGGGACGAATGACCTGTCCCTTCTCGTCGAGCGGCACGAAGCCGTGCTGTTGTCCGGAAACGCCTATGCCGCGGATCTCGGCGGCGCGGGCGGGGCCGATCTTTTTCACCACCTCGGCGATGGTTTGCTCGAGGGCGCCGGCCCAATCCGAAGGATGCTGCTCCATGTGACCGGCGGGCAGGCCGGAGATGAGCGAGTGCGGGGCGCGCGCCTCGGCGATGACCTTCTTCGCCGCGAGGTCGAGGACGACCGCCTTGGTGGACTGGGTGCCTGAATCGATGCCGATATAGAGACTCATGGGAAAACGAGCCGCGACATTTGGCGCGAAGCCCGTCTTTTGCCCATCCAAAAGGACGTTGCGCCTCCATGTGGAGTCGGTGGAGTGCGACTTTACCCGCGCATGAGTTTCCGCCTCGACTGGGAAAAGCTGCTCTCCGACCGCCGCCACGGCCAGGTCTCCGCCACCGCCCCGCGGTCCGGCGCGAGCATGCCGCGCACCGAATTCGAGAAAGACTATGATCGAGTCATCTTTTCCGCGCCGTTTCGCCGGCTCGCGGGAAAGACGCAGGTCCATCCTTTCGCCGCCCTCGATCATATCCATAACCGGCTCACCCATACCCTCGAGGTGGCTAGCGTCGGCCGTTCTCTCGCCTATGCCATCGGCCGCCTGCTGACGGAAAAGGGCGTGGTGCCCGAGGGCCGCACCGCCGAGGACCTGAGCTGCATCGTCCAGGCCGCCTGCCTCGCCCACGATCTCGGCAATCCGCCCTTCGGCCACGCCGGCGAGTTTGCGATCCGCGATTGGGCCCAGCGTCGTTCCGGAGACCTGTTAAAGGGCGTTCCGCTGGGCATCCTCGCCGACTGGCATCAATTCGAGGGCAATGCGCAAAGCCTTCGCATGGTCGCGGCGCCCGAGGAGCCGGAACAACCGTATTTCCATTTCACCTACGCCTCGCTTGGCGCGCTGATCAAATATCCCTGGACCTCGTCCGACGCCCGCGCCGCGGAAAAGCACAAGCACAACGCCTTCTCCACCGAGGGCGCGATTTTCGAAGACCTCGTCGCCACGCTGGGATTGCGCAAACCCGACGGCGTGGTCGCGCGTCACCCGTTGTCCTTCCTGTCCGAGGCCGCCGACGACATCTGCTACCGGGTCGGCGACTTCGAAGACGCCGTCGAGATGGGCATCCTGCCCGAGGCCGCCGTTCGGGGTATTTTCAACCAAATCGTGGGCAAGTCCAGCGATCGCCCCCTGGCTTCGCTTCGCGCCCGCGCCATCGGGCGCATGATCGAGGCCGCCTCGGAGGCGTTCGCCGCCCATTACGAAGCCATCATGGCCGGCGAACGAGGCGAGGACCTGAAATCCGCCTTCCCGGAGGAAATCCAGTCCGCCCTCGCCACCATCAAGCGGGACTACAACTCGATCTTCGGCCATCGCGCCAAGGTCGCGGTCGAACTCGGCGCGCCCGCCACGCTGGGGCGCATTCTCGACGCTTTCGTGCCGGCGGTGAGGGCGCTTGCTGCCGCGGGCGCCTACGAGCCCGGAAAACTCGGCTTCATCCACTGCCGCTGCCTCGCGCTTGGCTGGCCGGAATCCTATCTGCGCGCCCACGCCGGCAAGGGCGAGGCCTGGTGGCTCTCGCGCCTCATGGATCTGGTCGCCGGCATGACCGACACCTACGCGACCCAGGTCTCGCGCGAGATCGCCGGCATCTAGTTCGCGTTAGCCTTCGGCTCAAAGCTCCCCGCCCCATGCGCGTGATGTGTTATCGCTGTTTTTGGCCGCAACCGCTCTGCTGGTGCGGCTCGCTGCGTCCCATGCCCACGCGAACACGTTTCGTGTTTCTGATGCACCCGAAGGAGGCCCGGCAGGAGAAAGCCGGCACCGGCCGCCTGACCCACCTCTGCCTCTCCAACAGCGAGATTCAGGTCGGCATCGGCTTCGACGACCACGAGCCCGTGCAAACCCTGCTGCGCGATCCGTCCAAGCACTGCGTGCTCCTCTACCCAGGCCCAGAGGCGCGCAATCTCTCGCTCGGACAACTCGCCCCCGCGGACTACGCGGGCAAGGAACTCGTCGTCCTCCTGCTCGACGCCACCTGGGCCTGCGCGCGCAAAATGCTCCGACTGTCCACGACGCTGCAGGCGCTCCCGCGCATCATGTTCACCCCGACCGCGCCGAGCCGTTTCATCATCAAGCAGCAGCCGCAGGAGGGATGCCTGAGCACGCTCGAGGCGACGCACGAAACCTTGCTCGCGCTCGAGCGCAGCGGCCTGGACTCCTACGCCGACTCCGCCCAGCTCCTCGACGTGTTCGACCGCATGCAGCGCTTTCAGATCGAGTGCGCCAGCGATCCGAATCGCGCGAGCTACCGCGGCGGCAAGGGCTACAGCGACCCCGCCACGCGCAGGCGCACCCGCGGTCGCAGCGCCTCGCGGAGAAATTTCTTCATCAAGTCCGCCCCCACCGGGGCGAACGCGGCGGAAATCGCTTCGCCCCCGAAGTCCGACGACCGGGGCCCCGCCTAACGGCGCTTAGCCTCAGCCTACGCGAACCAGCAGGACCCGGCCCGCGCACTCGACCTTCGCGCCGTCGTGGATTTTTTTCCGGGCCGCCGTCTCGACCGCCCCGTCCACCTTCACCTCGCCGTTGTTGATCGCGAACTTGGCCTGGCCTCCGCTTTCAAAAATCCCGGCGAACTTCAGGAGCTGCGAAAGCTCGATCGGTTCGGCGCGGATCTTGATCTCCTCGGCCTTGGACTGGGACTTGCTCATGCGCGCACCCTGAGCGCCCGCCCCGCCTGCGGGCGAGCCTGATTTGCCAAATCCCATTGCCGCGCCCCGCCCGCGCCTCGACCCTTCGCCCATGACCCTTAACCCCTTCAAGTGGTCGCGCCCCACGCTCATCCTGGGCGGGCTCGTGTCCGGCGCCCTGCTCGGCCTCCTCGTCCACGGACTCGTCACCACACCCGAGGCCCAGACTCGCCTCGCTTGGTGGCTGACAAACATCGTTCAGCCCCTCGGCCGCCTTTTCATTCGCATCATCTTCATGGTGGTGATCCCGCTGATTTTTTCCGCCATAGTTTTAGGCGTGGCCGAGATGGGCGACTTGCGGAAACTGGGCCGCGTCGGCCTCAAATCCCTCGGCGCCACCGTGCTCCTCTCCGGCGTGGGCGTGGCCATCGCGCTCGCCGTCGCCAATATCTTCGCACCCGGCGAACATATGTCGGCCGAGACTCGCGCCGGGCTAATCGCCGAATACTCCGCCGGCGCCGCCGACAAAGTCGCCATCGGCCAGGCGAAATCCCCGCCGCTTGCGGATACGTTGCTCAATCTCATCCCGCAAAACCCGCTCGCCGAGGCCGTCAACGCCTTCGCGCCCAACTACACCGGCGGCGGCCTCATCGCCGTCATGGTCTTCTCGCTTTTCTTCGGCGTCGCCCTCGCCTTGTTACCTTCCGATCGCGCCTCGCCCTTGCTCTCCGTTCTGCGCGCCGTCTTCGAGGTTTGTCTCCAAATCATCGAGTTCGCGATGAAACTCGCCCCGCTCGGCGTCGCCTGCCTCGGATTCGCTCTCACCGCGCAACTCGGCCTCGGGCTTGTCCAGACCCTCGGCGCCTACCTCGGGGTCGTCCTGCTCGGCCTCGCGCTGCACCAATTCGTCAGCTACCCGATCTTCGTCGCTACGCTGGGACGCCGCTCGCCGATCACGTTTTTCAAACAGAGCCGCGAGGCCATCGTCACCGCCTTCAGCACCTCGTCCAGCAACGCCACCCTCCCCGTCTCTCTGCGCGTGGCCGAACAGAACCTCGGCATCCCCGCGCGAATCAGCCGCTTCGTCCTCACCGTGGGCGCCAGCGCCAATCAAAACGGCACCGCGCTCTACGAGGGCGTCACCGTCCTCTTCCTCGCCCAGGTCTTCGGCGTCGACCTTACCCTTGGCCAGCAATTGGTCGTCGCCCTCATGTGCGTCATGGCCGGCCTCGGCACCGCGGGCGTGCCGGGCGGCTCGCTTCCGCTCGTCGTCGGCGTGCTCGTCACGATCGGCGTGCCCGGCGAGGCCATAGCCATCATCCTGGGCATCGACCGTCTCCTGGACATGTGCCGCACCGCCCTGAACGTCACCGGCGACCTCGTGATCGCCGTCATCGTTTCCCGCGGCGAGGAGAACACCGCCCCGCCGTCAGGCCCGGCACAACCCGCGCCAGCCCCATAAGCGCGGCCTCCTTGCCTCCGACGCCCCGCTTATAGCAGGTTTTCGCCTTCTCATCCCCGACGCCTCGCGCTGCGCTTCGCGTTGACCGCCCGCGCCCCGGCGTTTCCCTCGGACCTTTCGTTTAAAACAACTTATCCCGCCTATCATGTCCGCCGCTCCCAAGATCATCTACACCATCACCGACGAAGCGCCCGCCCTCGCGACCTACTCGCTGCTCCCCATCGTGCAGGCCTTCACCAAGCCCGCGGGCATCAACGTCGAGACGCGCGACATCTCCCTCTCCGGCCGCATCCTCGCCGCCTTCAATCTCGCCCCGGACCACCTCGCCGAGCTTGGCGCCCTCACCCTCAAGCCCGAGGCCAACATCATCAAGCTGCCCAACATCTCCGCCTCAGTGCCGCAGCTGAAGGCCGCCATCGCCGAACTCCAGAAGCAGGGCCACGCCCTTCCCGACTATCCCGAGGTCCCCAAGACCGACGCCGAGAAGGACGCCAAGGCCCGCTACGACAAGGTCAAGGGCTCCGCCGTGAACCCCGTCCTCCGCGAGGGCAACTCCGACCGCCGCGCCCCCGGCGCCGTCAAGGCCTACGCCCGCAAGCACCCCCACTCCATGGGAGCCTGGTCCGCCGCGTCGAAGACCGCCGTCGCCCACATGGCCGGCGACGACTTCTTCGGTAACGAAAAATCCACTACGCTCGCCGCCGCCACCACCGCCCGCATCGAGCTGGTCAAGGCCGACGGCTCCGTCCAGGTCCTCCTCCCCAAGCTCTCCCTCAAGGCCGGCGAGATCATCGACGCCACCAAGATCAGCAAAAAGGCCCTCGTCGCCTTCTACGAACAGTCCATCGCCGCCGCGAAATCCCAGGGCGTGCTTTTCTCCCTCCACCTCAAGGCCACGATGATGAAGGTCTCCGACCCCATCCTCTTCGGCCACTGCGTGAAGGTCTTCTTCAAGGATCTCCTCGCCAAGCACGCCGCCACCTTCGCCCAGCTCGGCGTCGACCTGAACAACGGCTTCGGCGACCTCGTCGCCAAAATCCAGACCCTTCCCGCGGACCAGAAGGCCGCCATCGAGGCCGACATCAAAGCCGCCTTCGCCTCCGGCCCCGCCGTCGCGATGGTCAACTCCGACAAGGGCATCACCAACCTCCACGTCCCCTCCGACGTCATCATCGACGCCTCGATGCCCGCGATGATCCGCGCCGGCGGCAAGATGTATGACGCCCAGGGCAAGACCGCCGACACCCTCGCCGTCATCCCCGACCGCTGCTACGCCGGCGTCTACCAGGCCGTCATCGACTTCTGCAAAGCCCACGGCGCGCTCGACCCCAAGACCATGGGCTCCGTGCCCAACGTCGGCCTCATGGCCCAGGCCGCCGAGGAATACGGCTCGCACAACAAGACCTTCGAGATCCCCGCCGCCGGCGTCGTCCGCATCGTCGACGAGGCGGGCAACACCCTCCTCTCCCACGCCGTCGAGCAGGGCGACGTCTGGCGCGCCTGCCAGACCAAGGACGCCCCCGTGCAGGACTGGGTGAAGCTCGCCGTCAACCGCGCCCGCCTCTCCAACAC
>JAIXVY010000196.1 GCA_027482505.1 Opitutaceae bacterium
CGACAACAACCCCGAGACCACGGGGCAGATGTTCGAGCGCTTCTTCCCCGGCCGCCCCGACGTCTGGCGCCTGCTCATGGAGCCCATCTCCTACGCCAACGGCTCCACGTTCGACGACCCCGCCATCACCTTCGGCATCGTTTTCAGCAACTTCATGGGCTCGGGCGTCTTCACCTTCCAGGGCGGCTCCGACCTCTTGATCGAGAAGATGTGCGACGAGCTCCGCAAAAACGGCGTCGAGCTGCGCAAGCGCGTGCTCGTCGAGAAGGTCCTCGTCGAGGAGCGCGACGGCCGCAAGGTCGCCTGCGGCATCGTGGCCAAGGGCGGCCGCGTGATCCGCGCCAAGGCCGTCCTCTCCAACGCCAACATCAAGAACACCATCTTCCGCATGGCCGGCGAGGAGAACTTCCCCGCCGACTTCATCGAGCAGGCGAAGCAGGTCCGGGTGAACTCCAGCTCCTGCCAGGTCTACTTCGGCATCCGCAAGGGCGAGAGCATCCCGAACATCGGCGACCTCGTCTTCACCTCCGACGCCCCGGCCTACAGCCCCGAGGAGCTCAAGGGCCTGCGCACCAGCAGCCGCACCTTCTCCGTTTACTACCCCGAGACCCGCCCCGGCTCCGATCGCTACACCGTCGTCGCTTCGCTCAACGGCCACTACGAGGACTGGGCCAAAATGGACGAGGCCACCTACGAGGAGCACAAGAAGCGCCTCATCGAGGAGAGCCTCGTGGCGCTGGAAAAATACATCCCCGGCGTGCGCGCCAAGATCGACTGGATGGAGGCCGCCACGCCCCGCACCATCGAGCGCTACACCACGCACACGCTCGGCACGAGTTTCGGCACCAAGTTCGAGGGCCTGCCCGTCTCGATGAACCTCTCCGAAAAGCTCCCGGGCCTCTTCCACGCCGGCAGCGTGGGCATCATCATGAGCGGCTGGCTGGGCACGATCAACTACGGCGTCATCACCGCCAACAAGATCGACAAATACCTCTTCGGCCTGAGGCAGACCGCCGCGCCGGCCCCCGCGCCCGCCGTGGCCTGAGCGCCGGACATTGACTCTCGCGCCCATGACATACATTTGTAGTTCATGGGTTCGATTCTCACCGTTCGCCTGACCAAAGACGAAGCCGCGCTTCTTGCCCGACGCGCCAAGCGAGCCGGCGTGAAGAAGGCCACTTTGGTGCGCGCCCTTATCCGGGAAGAGGAGATCGTGTCCGCCGCGGACGCCTTGGCCTGGGCCTCGTCCCGCAAAGGCGACGCCGGGTTGCGCATCGGCCGCGCATGAGTCGCTACCTCCTCGATTCTTCCTTCGTCATCGACCTGTTCAACGAGATCGCCGAAGGCCGCGAGGGTCCGGCCCATCGTTGGTTGCGTGCGCATCCTCGCGCGGAACTGTGGATATCCCCCGTAACCCAAGCCGAGGTGCTGGAGGGTGCTGGTGATTTCGAGGCCGTGCGCGCGGCACTGGCGCGATTCCGTTGGCAAGGTATTGGTCGAGCTCACGCTGAGCGCGTCGCCCTCGATCAGGCGCGAAGCTCTCGACGTCGCGGCGAGAACGACGCCTGGCAGGTGGCGATCGCCGAGTCGATGGAGGCCGTTGTGCTCGGTCACGATCCGAAGGCCTTCGACCGCCTGGGCGACGCTTACGAAGATCACCTGAAAACCTGACGCGAGTTCTGCCTCGCCCCCAGCTCCCCGCTCCCAGCTCCCCGCTCCCCGCTCCCAGCTTTCCCCCCATGCCGCTGAAAATCGAAAAACTCGTCGCCGGCTCCGGTGCCGCGCCCCGCAAAGGTCGCCTCGTCACCGTGCACTACACCGGCTGGCTGACCACCGGAGAAAAGTTCGACAGCTCCGTCGACCGCGACGAGCCCTTTCAATTCGTCCTCGGGGCCAAGCAGGTGATCGCCGGCTGGGATATGGGCGTGGCGCAGATGGTCGTGGGTGACAAAGTCCGGCTCACCCTTCCGCCCGAGTTGGCCTACGGCCGCGGTGGCTACCCCGACGTGATTCCGCCCGACGCCACCCTGGTCTTCGAGATCGAGCTGCTGGCGGCGGGGTAGGGCGGAGCAGTTGGGCTAAATCCGCCCCTACGTCTGCGATAGCAGGACAGGTGTTCGTTGCCGCCGGCGGATATGCCTGTTTTTCAGGGGCTTCGGGGAGCCGGTGCGCCTTGGGTGGCGGCCTGCCCCACCGCTTTGCGGCTTCTGTTTTTCACCTCATGCCCGCCGTTCCGCTTCTCCTTGCGACTGTTCCCGGCCTCGCGGGAGCAGCTACACGACTCGCGGGAGCAGCTACAGGGTTCGCGGGAGCAGCTACACGCTTCACGGGAACAGCTACACGGTTCGTGGGAGCAGCTACAAGGTTCGCTGTAACAGCTACACGCTTCGCGGGAACTGTTCCCACGTTCGCGGGAGCAGCTACGCGCTTCACCGGGATTGCTCCGGGCTTCGCGGGAATTGATCCCGCCAAGATCGGACCGGTTTGCCGCGCAGCCCGTGAGGCATGTCCTGCCAGGGGGAAACGCAGGGTGGAGGAGGCGGGCCGCGGCGGGGTGGTGTTTCCCGGGTAAAATTCCCGGTAGAATGGGTGGAACCGGGGACTTTGCCGTTGCGTCCAAGTGGCGGGCGTCTAAGCCTACTCTCTCCCCTATGAGTTCCCCTCTCACCCACGGCGGGCGAGGCGCTTACAAAGCGTTTACGCTCATCGAATTGCTTACCGTGATCGCGATCATCGGCGTTCTCGCCGGCATCACGTTTGGCGTGGTTCAGGGAGTAGGTGGTCAGGCAAAAATAAATCGCGCAACCACCGAGCTTTCAGCCCTTAGCACTGGGTTGGAGGAGTATAAACGGTTTTATGGGGATTATCCTTGGGTCGGAAACGATACCAACCCCAACCAGCTCGACCCGAAAGATACGTCGATCTCCCTGACCGGCAACGATCGAGCCTACCACTTGTTCCGGTCCTTGGGCGGTCGTTTGGCCCCTAAGAGGCTTGCCTCCAATAATAACGGTATCGTCCAGCGTCAGGTTGATCGTGATGGCGCCCGCGTGGACAAGTATAACCGCGCCTTCATCGATTTTGCCCTCTTTCAGCTGGAGCGCTCGAAGGACTCGGATCGTCCCAATGGAATCGCTCCTCTGCCGGTTCCCGCCACGGCGGTGAACACGCCCGACCCCGATTTTGCCAACGCCTTGCTCGATCCTTGGGGCAATCGTTATCTTTATTATTACAAGAGCACGGCTACTCCGAACGCCTGGAATCGTTCAGGCTATGTTTTAATGTCCGCCGGTCCCGACGGTCAGGCTACTTTCCCTAGCACTTTCACCAGCCAAGGGACTTTGCCTCCTTCCACCGGAGTCGACGCGGATAATATCTACGCCCAGCCCTGAGTTTATTCGCGCCACCTCGCTTTCATTAATCATTCCGCCACGCCACATGATCTCTCCCCGTCTCCATGGTCGCCGTGCTTCCTCCGGCTTCACTTTGATCGAGCTGCTCACGGTAATCGCCATCATTGGCATTCTCACCGCCATCACCATTCCGACCGTGGGTCGGGTTCGTGACAACGCGAAGAAAACCAAGGTGCGTATCCAGTTCACCCAATGGTCCGCCGGCGTTCGGCTTTTCAAGCAGGTCTATGGCTATTATCCTCGCTTTGAGGGAACGACTGTCGCCTCCCGCCACAAGGTGAACGGAGCCTTGGATTTCGACGATACCAGCATCAACGACGCCGATTATCTTTTCCGCGAACTCCTGTCGGGCAAAGGCGCCAAGCCCGCTTCCGGCGGCGGCTTCGATTTTGCCAGTTCCGAAAAAGATGGCTCTTCCACGATCCAAAATCGCAAGCGCCAACAGTTTGTCACCTTTGATATTTCCGAGGTCACTTCCCGCACCGGCACCGACTCCGGCGATGTGGACATCAATGTCGACGGCGCGGTCAAAGACGCTTTTGGCAACGTGGAAATCGCCGTTCTGGTCGACCGCAACGGCGACGGCCTTATCAGCACCGCCGACCTATCTAGCGGGGTCACCGATTTTCCCGCCCTGACAGCCAAGGGCAACAACGGCACGCTGGCCTCCACCGCCATCAAGGCCAAGATCGATGCCGCCGACGCTTCCGGCAACGGAGTGCGTGCAGACGTGATTTTCTACAGCCCCGGCCGCGGTTCCGGTTCCTCTACCCGTCCGGTTTCCGAAAGCGACGCAGTGTGGAGCTGGTAAAACCTAGCCCGCTGGCAAAGACAGTCCCGCCCATGAAGCGCTTTCCCCATCGTGCGTTCACCCTGATCGAGCTGCTGGTCGTGATCGCAGTGATCGGCATTTTGGCTGCCTCGATAGGCATCGCCTTGCGCGACGGGGATCGAGGGCCCGCGCTCCAGGCCGCCCAATCCAATCTCTCTTCTTTGGTTGGCGCCGCCCGTGCTCAGGCCGCCTTGGATGGTATCAATTCCACGGTTCTCATCTGGGCCGATGATACCGACGTTGAGACCTACCTCCGCCGCGCTTGCGTGGCCCAGTTCCGCGACACCAATGCCGACGGCACCGCTGACGCTTGGGTAATCCAAGGGGATCTCGTCGATCTTCCGCGCGGCGTATTTTTCGTGCCCGGTGATTTGGGGGCGAATTTTCCGGCCAAGTGGTCCAACGCCACCGATTGGAACAGCCTGACTAAAACAAAATCTCAAGTGGCGAGCAACGCGCCGTCGGCCGGTCTGACGTTTAAGCGTGAGGACGCGACTGGAGCTTGGGTTGTCGATCCTGCCGGTCCTTCGAAGGCGTATGTCACCATCGCTTTTGATACCTACGGCAATCTCGTCTCCAAACAGGGTGCCAACCAAGTGGATCAACTCGCGGTAGGAACGGGCGAAATCCAGCCCCTGCAAGGCGTGCTCTTTAACTCAGCCGACAGCCTTCGCGGTCTGAAACTCAGCATCTACGGCATGCCGATGGTGCTGAATGAAAAGACCGCCTTCGAATGATTTTTCGGCGTTATCCCTCTGTCATGATTACCCTGTTTTCCGCCCGCGCCCGCCGCGCCTTCTCCCTCGTGGAGGTGGTCGTGGCCGTGGGTATTTTCGCTTTTGTAGTCATCGCCATCATCGGGCTTCTGCTGCCCAACACCAAGATGGTTGACGAGAAGATCGAAAGCGATGTGGCCCGCCGCCTTGCCCAGAACATCCAATCTGAATTGCAGCGTTATGCTCGCACGGTGGCCGAGGCTCAAAAGGCTACGGTGCGCAAAGGCTTCGACGACTTCGAAAACGCCTTCTTTGTTGGCGGCGTCGCCCGACGCTCCCTCTTCATGGTAGCCACTCGCGATGGTTCCCGCGTCTTGGTGACCGGCGAGGATCCTTACGAGGCGTGGAATGACACCTACAAGAATCCCTACAAGCCGGACGACCCGACGAACTACTCCACCGTTCCCGCGGCCGAGCAGCTAACCGCGGAGAATAATCCCATCACGCACACCACCCCGGGTAATCCTCCCGGCATCATGTTTCGGGACAGGTATTATCTGATCGAAATCTTTTTGCCCAAGTCGCCCGCCTATCGTCAGACCAACCTCGCCAGCGATGTGGCCATCGGCTTTGTGCCGGTGAGCGTGCGCGTAGTTTGGCCGTATCGTCTTCCGGACGGACCAGGTGAACCGGGAACCGCCACCGACTATAACGACCTCGCGTCCAGCGTGGTGCCTCCCGCCCGGCACTCCGTGTTTAACTTCAATCTCGCGCTCACCCCATGAGTCCGTTCTCGCGCCGCTTTTTCCTTGGTCGCCGTTCTGCCCCCGTAGGCGGGCGCGCCGGCTTCACCATCGTGGAGCTGCTTGTGGCCACGGCCATCACGCTAGTTGTGCTGGGGCTGATGGTTCAGGTCACCTTTTCCACGCTTCAAACCTTCGAGCGGGTCACCGGCACGCTTAATAGCAAATCCGAGTCGCAGCGGGTCTTTGATTACCTGCGTCGTGATTTCGCGTCCCTAATCTGGAAGCGCGATGGCAATGTCTGGCTACTTGCCACCGTGCAGCGAGATCAGAGTGGCCAAGGTGATGCCGGACTCAGCGACGCGGATTGGTCTCCTACCGGCAACCCCAAGCCCGGTAACGCCAATCCCAGTTCGGCCGGCTCCTCTTTGCGTTTGCAGAAAAAAGATCCTCCTGCTGTCGCGGCTGATCGCTGGCAAGGTTTGA
>JAIXVY010000344.1 GCA_027482505.1 Opitutaceae bacterium
ACGTAGACGACGCCTTTTTCGCTGCCGAAGGCGAGGAAGCGGTCGTCGGGCGACCAGGCCAGCTTCGTCGCCGCGGCGGGCATTTTGATCGTGGCGCGAAGCGGCTGCGCGCGCTCCGGGCTCCAGAGCTGGAGCACGCCGTCGCGGCTCGCGGAGGCGAGCAGGCCGTGGCGGTTTTGAAAGGCGACGGCCACGAGCGGCGCGTCGTGCGGCAGCATGGCGGGTTCGCGTCCCTCGGGGCCTGCTCCCGAGCAGTCCCACACGCACACGTCGTGGCCGCCGGTCGTGGCGAGACGCGTCCCGGTGAGGTCGAAGGTGATTTGCCGCACCTTTGTCTCGTAGCCGCTCATGTGAAACTCCTGGTCCTCCTCGGGGAGCCAGAGGTGGACGCTGGGGTCGGCGTTGCCCGAGACGAGCCAGCGCCCGTCGGGTGGAGACCACGCGAGCGTGGCGACGCCGCTTGCGTAGGCGTATTCGCGCTGGGCGTGGAAATCGTCCGCGTCCCAAAGGCACACGCCGCCGAAATACGCCGCGGCGAGCGCGCCGCCCTGCGGATGCCAGGCCAGGGCGGAAAGCGTTTTGGGCGCGGGCTTGAACTTGTGTGCGGTCGCGCCGTCGGCGCGCAGAAAGTGGAGTTCGCGTCCGCTGGCTGCGGCGAGCAGCGGAGCGGCTTCGGGAGACGCGGGACGCCAGGCGAGGTGCTCGATCCACGCCGAGCCAAGGCCGGTGGTGGCGAGATGCTGGCCGGCGGCGGCGTCCCAGAGTTTGACCGCGCCGTCCTGGCCGCCGGAGGCGAGCAGGGCGGGGGAGGCGGAGCCGGGCGCGAAAGAGAGGCAGTTAGCCCCGTTTTCGTGGCCGGGGAGTTCACGGCGATTATCGCCGGTGGCTCCGGCGAAAAGATGGAGGGGACCGGCCTGGGAGGCGGCGGCGAGATGGGCTCCTTCGGACGACCAGGACAGGTCGATCACGTAGTCGTCGAGTTGGGCGGCCCAGGTTTTGGTCAGCTGCATGGCGGCGCAGCGTGCGCGGGCGGGCGCGCCTCGCAAGCCCGCGCGCGAGCGGGCTTGCGCGCGGCGCCGGGTCGAGTCGAGTGGAGCCGGGATGAAACTCAGCTCCGACACGATCTGGCGCCTGCGGCACGCGGAGGGCTATCTGGCTCTCGGGCTGAAACTCGAGGCGGCGGAGGAGCTCGAGGGAGTGGCGGCCGCCGAGGGCGACGCGTTGCCCGTGCTCGCGATGCGCGCGGCGGTGTATCACGAGCTGGCCGATTGGGGGCGCGCCGCGCAGGCGTCGACGAGACTGTGCGAACGCGCGCCGGACGACGCCGGCCACTGGATACAGCGCGCCTATGCGGTTCGCAGGGCGCGGGACATCGTCGAGGCGCGGGAGGTTTTGCTGGAGGGCATGCGTCTCCATCCGCGGGACGCCACCATCCGCTTCAACCTTGCCTGCTATGAGGCTCAGCTCGGGCGGCTGGACGAGGCGCGCGGTCACCTCGCGTCCGCCTGCGGCCTGGACGCGCAGTTTTCCGAGTTGGCGAAGACGGATCCGGATCTGGAGCCGTTGCGCTAAGAGAGAGCCGCGCGGCCGTGGATTCAGGCGCCGAGCACCTTGGCCAAGGCGATGAAATCCTCGTCGCCGAAACCGCGCGCCTCGGCGGTCTTGAGCTGCTCGCGCACAACGTCGAGCGCGGGCAGCTCGGCGCAGCCCGCGGCGGCGGAGGCGAGGCGCAGGTCTTTGTGCAGGTGCTTGATCGAAAATTGGGGCGAATAGTCCCCGGCTCGCAGCTTGGGCTCCTTGAGCTTCACCAGACCGGAATAGCCCACATTGCGTCCGAGGGCGCCGTAGAAAGTGTCGTCGTCGATGCCGGCGGCGCGGGCGAGGGCGCGCGCCTCGATCAGGCCCTGCATTTGCACGGCGAGATTGAGGTTCATGGCGAGCTTGAGCGCGGCGGCCTGGCGATGGTCGCCGATGCGCAGGCGCGTGGCGGAGATCAGAGCGAGCACGGGTTCCAACTCGGCGATGAGCGCGGCGTCTCCGCCGAGATAGAAAACGATCTCGCGGCGTTCGGCGGCCGGTTTGCTGCCGGTGAACGGAGCCTCGAGATAGCGCGCGCCGGTCGCCGTCACGGCGGCTTGAAACTCCGCGCTGGAGGCGGGATCGATGGTGCTGGATTGCACGACGGTCTTTCCCGAACCGAGGGCGGGGCGAATACGATTCAGGATGGCGCGAACCGCGGCCGGATCCGCGAGCACGATATGCACGACGTCGGCCGCGCCGGCGACGGACTCGGGACTGTCTTTCCAGAAGGGCGTTTCCGGCATGGGCGTGCGATTCCACGCGCCGGCCAGCGCCCCGGCGGCGGCGTAGTGCCGCGCCCACAGCGTCCCGATGATGCCCAGTCCCAGCACGCCCACGGTCTTCATGCGCGGCCCTCCATCGCGGGTTTTGTCTCGACCGTGTCGACCGGCTGGCTGCAAAACACCTGCGAATGCTTTTTTCCGAAGAACAGGGCACATCTGGGTTTCATGCGCTCAAGCAACTCGTTTTGCGCGTTCGCGCGAGGGCAAGATTTGTCTTCGCGTTCGCCGGAGTGGCCGGCGGGCTCGTGCTTTTGTCCGGATGCAGCACGCCGGGGCCAGGGCACGCCTACCTGTATTCCCCCTCGCTCGGGCCCACGATTCGTGACGTGGATCCTCTCTCGGGCGCGGAATTGGCGGGCGTGCCGGCCTACGTGGGCGTGGACGAGGCCGTGCTCGGCATGGCCTACGATCCTTTCACGGACCATTTTTTCATCCGGCTGTTTCCGGGCAACCGGGTTCGCGTGATCGACCGTCCGGCCTCGTCGATCAAGCGCGAGTTTTTCGCTCCGTCGCTTCCCTTGGGCGGACATGATCTGGCGATTCGCTCCAGGGATCGACACGTGTTTTTCACCGATCCGAACGGTCCGGGGCTGATCGAAACGAACGCCAACGGCGAATTGCAGCGCTATATTCGACTGGAGGGACTGGACGCCGCCGTGTGGGGCGTGGCCTACGATCCGGTCGACAAGGCGCTTCTAGTGCTGGCGAAGGCACACAGCGACCGCGTGCTTCGGTTCGACATCGAGGGCCGGGCTCTCGGCGCGGTGGCGTTGAACGCGCCGGTGGAGGGCGCCTCGCTGGGGTTTGACGCCGACGCGCGGGAGTTTTTCGCCTCGCTGGCCGACGGCACTGCGATCGGGGTTTTTGATTCGCAGGGACGTCTCTTGCGCCGGCTTTCGCGTCCGGCGTCGGAGCGCGAGACCTTCATCGACATCGGGCCCCGGTCCTTGCTGCGTTTGTTTTAGCAGGCGCGTCCGGAGAGAAGCCGCTTGCGGGTTGCCAAGCCGCGGCCGACGTGTCGCTTTTGTCTTTTCTCCCTTTCATGTCCTCCCCCGTAGAAAACGTCGTCATCGTCGGCACCGGTTGCGCGGGTCTCACCGCCGCGATCTACACCGGCCGAGCCAACCTCAATCCCCTCGTGATCGAGGGCAGCCTGCCCGGCGGACAGCTCACCACCACCAGCGAGGTGGAGAATTTCCCCGGATTTCCGCACGGCATCGACGGCTTTCAGCTCATGCAAAACCTGCGCGAGCAGGCCACGAAGTTCGGCGCCCGCTTCGAGCAGGCGCAGGTTCAGTCGGTGGACTTCGCCTCCAGCCCGCGGCGTCTGGTGTGCGGTGACCGTGTTATCCTCGCCAAGAGCGTGATCATCGCCACGGGCGCCTCGCCCCGCATGACCGGAGTCCCCGGCGAAAAGGAGCTGTATGGCGGCAAGGGTGTCACCACCTGCGCGACCTGCGACGGAGCGTTTTATCGCAAGATGGACGTTGCCGTGATCGGCGGCGGAGACAGCGCGGCGGAGGAGGCTTTGTTCCTCACCCGTTTCGCCAGCAAGGTCTACCTCGTGCATCGCCGCGACACTCTCCGCGCCTCGAAAATCATGGCCGACCGCGCCACCTCGCACCCCAAGATCGAGTGCGTATGGAACGCGGCCCCGGTCGCGGTCGAGGGCGTCGAGCAGGGCGCGGTCTCGGGCCTGCGCGTCAAGGACGTGAACACCGGCGCGGAGCGCACTCTGCCGGTCAAGGGCGTGTTCGTGGCCATCGGCCACGTGCCCAACACCGGTGCCTTCTCGGCGGCGCTCGATGTCGACGAGGGCGGTTACCTCAAACCCCTTCTTGGATCGCAGGTGAAGACCCGCGTGCCCGGGGTCTACGTCGCGGGCGACTGCGCCGACCACGTTTACCGCCAGGCCATCACGGCCGCCGGGATGGGCTGCCAGGCCGCCATCGAGGCCGAGCGTTGGCTGGCCGAGCACGGCGGCTGAGCCTCGGGTTTAACGCAGTCCGGAGCGTCCGTTCTCTTCGGGCGCAAGGAGGATCGTGTCGCTTGTGCGCGGCCCTGTTTGCGTTAGACTTGCGAAAAAACCGTCAGGCGCGGCGCGTTTTCATGTCACATTCCGAACAAATTCCAACGTCCTCCCCGGCCGCACATATGGCGGCGCGGCCGGTCGGAATGGAAGACGCCATGGCGGGGCTTCTGGAACTGGTGCCAGTGCCGATTTGGGTCTGCGCCGCCTCATCCCGCCGCATCCTGGCGGTCAATCGCGCGGCGATCGAGGCCTACGGTCATGCGCGCGAGACATTTATCGGTCTGCAGGCGGGAGAGCTTTGTCCGCCCGAGGAGCGGGAGCGGTTCGGGCGGTTTTTGAGCGAAGTCGAGCAGGTCGGTTCCGCCGGCGGGACGGGAGCCGTCTGGGTGCAGAGAAAGAAGGATGGCGGCGTCCTCACCGTCGAGATCCATGCGCACGCGGCCGGGTATGAAGGCGGGCCGGCGATCCTCGTTTTTGCGCGGGACATCACCGACGAGCTTCGCGCGCTCGCGGCGCTGCGTTTCGGGCAGGAGCGTTTTTCGCTGATCGCCTCCGCCACCAGCGACGCCATCTGGGACTGGGACTTCGCCTCCGACGGGCTTTGGTGGAGCGAATCTTTTTGCACGCTTTTCGGCTACAGGCCCGGGTCGGAAAACCAATCCTTCGCGTCCTGGGAGCAGGCCATCCATCCGGATGATCGCGACCGGGTGGCGCGGAGCATACGGCGATGCCGCGACCAGGGCATAGAGACTTGGCGCGAGGAGTATAGGTTTCGCCGCGCCGACGGCAGCTACGCCACGGTGCTGGATCGCGGACGCATGGTCCGCGACTCGCGCGGCGAGCCTTACCGCATGGTCGGGGGCATGACCGACATCACCGAACAAAGCCGTCTGCACGCCCAGCTCATGCGCACGCAGCGGGTGGAAAGCATCGGCACCCTCGCGGGAGGCATCGCTCACGATCTGAATAATCTCCTCGGCCCCGTCTTGCTCGCGCTGGATCTGCTGCGTCCGCACGTGAGGGATGTGGAAGGGGAGCGTCTGCTCGCGACGATAGAGTCGTGCACGCGCGGAGGGGCGGATTTGGTCCGCCAGGTCCTCGCCTTTGCCCGCGGGGGCGACGGAAAGCGGCGTCCCATCCAGTTGCGAAATCTCATCCGCGAGGCGGCGCGGTTCGCGTCCGACACGTTTCCGCGGCACATCGCCGTGCGCTCGGAGATCGCGCCTGATCTCTGGACGGTCGAGGTCGACCACCGTCAAATCAACCAGGTGCTGCTCAACCTGGCCTTGAACGCCCGCGACGCCATGCCGAGCGGCGGGTGTCTCGTTTTTTCCGCGAGGAACGCGAGGGAGGCCGATTCCCCCGCCGGCGCCGGAGAATGCATCCAGCCCGGGGAGTATGTGAAGATATCCATCGCCGACACCGGAACGGGAATAGCGCCCGAAAACCTGCATCGCGTCTTCGAGCCTTTTTTCACGACCAAGGAGGTGGGGCAGGGCACCGGTCTTGGGCTTTCCACGGTGCACTCGATCATTCGCGAGCACCGAGGCTTTGTCCAAATCGAGAGCACGCTCGGGAAAGGCACGATTTTTCACGTTTATCTGCCCGCCGTTCCCGAAGCCGTCCCTGCCGATTCGCCGCCCGTCCCCGCGGTCAACTCGAGCGGGGATGGTCGCTCGATTTTACTCATCGAAGACGAACCGAC
>JAIXVY010000058.1 GCA_027482505.1 Opitutaceae bacterium
GGCTGGTTCCAGTCCTCGCTCTGGACGAGCGTCATCGCCCATGGCGGCGCGCCCTATAAGGCCGTGCTCACCCACGGCTTCATCGTCGGCGAGGACGGCAAGAAGATCTCCAAGTCCGGCCAATACGAGAAGCCCCCGACCTCGGACAACTTCGTCAACGACTACGGCGCTGACGTCATCCGCCTCTGGCTCGCCTCGCAGGACTTCACGCAGGACATCACCCTCTCGAAGAAGATCCTCGATAACTCCGCCGAGCAGTATCGCTCCTTCCGCAACGCCCTGCGCTATCAGCTTTCCCTGCTGCACGACTTCGACGCCGCCAAGCACGCCCTGCCCCACGCGCAGCTCGACGTCCTCGACCGCTGGGCCCTCCACCAGCTCGCCAAGCTGCTCGCCGAGGTGACCGCCGCCTACGACGCCTACGAGTTCCACCGCGTGGTCTCCGCCTGCTCGCAGTTTGTCGCCACCACCCTGAGCGCCGTCTACAACGACGTCTGCAAGGACCGCCTCTACACCTTCGCGGTCAACCACCCGCAGCGCCGCAGCACCCAGACCGCCGTGCACGCCATCTTCGGCGTCCTCGTGCGCGTCCTCGCGCCGATCCTCACCTTCACCGCCGACGAGGCCTGGTGCCACGCGCACTTCAAGGGCGACCTCGCCCCCGCCGACACCGGCGCCACCCCGCCCTCCGTCCACCTCGCCGACTGGCCCGCCGCCAACGCCGCGTGGACCGACGACACGCTCGCCGCCGACTTCGCCGAGCTCCTCAAGGTCCGCGCCAAGGTCAACGAGACCCTCGAGCCCCTGCGCCAGGCCGGCAAACTTGGAAAGTCGCTCGACGCCGCCGTAACGATCGAGGTCTCCGGCGCCGATCCGCTCGACGCCGTTCTCCGCCGCCACGAGGCCTTTCTGCCGGAGCTCTTTATCGTCTCGCACGTCACTCTCGCCGAGACGCCCGCCAACACGCCGCTCGGCGTCGCCGCCCGGCCCTGCGCCGAGCTCGACTTCGTGCGCTGCCCGCGCTGCTGGCGTTGGGTGCCGGCCCTGCAAGCCGCCGGCGACCACGAGGTCTGTCCCCGCTGCGCCGAGGCCATCACCGCGTAAACCCCACGCTTAGAGCCCCCGGCGCCGCCATCCCTTTTGCTTCCAACTTACACCCCGAAATCACATGGCCCACAAACCCGCCCGCAAGCCCGCCCCGGCAGCCAAAAAGAAAGCCTCCAAGCCTTCTAAGCCGAAAAAGCCGTCGAAACCTTCCAAACCCGCCGCGAAAAAACCCGCGGCCCGACCTATGTCCAAAGCCAAGCCTTCCTCCGAAAAGAAACCCGCCGCCAAACCGGCTGCAGCTCCCGCGCCCGCCAAGGGCAAGGCCGCTCCGGCCAAGCCCGTGCCCGCCCCGAAGGCCGCGCCCGAGCCCAAGGCGGCGCCCGCCAAGGCTCCCCTGGCCAAGACCCCGGCCCCCGCCCCCAAGCCCCTTAAGGGCAAGGACGCCGTCCGCGCCAAGATTCTCGCCCAGCGCGCCAAGCCCGCCAAACCCGCCGCCTTCTCCCTCGACGAGGTGCTCGCCATCGCGAAGACCGCCGCCAAGTCCGCCGCCCCCGAGCCCGCCATCCCCACCCCCGTCATCGCGACCAAATCCGGCAAAGTCGCCCCGCTCCCGGCCAGCGCCCTGAAACCCGCCGCTCCCACCAAGGTCAAGGCCGCCTCCCTCGCCGACATTCTCGGCTTCAACCCGCGCGCCAAGGCTTCGCACGCGGAAAACGAGGAGGACGCCATCCCCGAAAAGTTTAAGCGCTACTACAAGCTGCTCATCGAGCTTCGCAACCACGTCACCGGCCAGGTCGACCAGCACAGCGAGGAGACGCTCAAGCGCTCCGCCAAGGAAGACTCGGGCGATCTTTCCAGCTACGGCACCGACGGCGGCACCGATTCCTTCGATCGCGACTTCGCCCTCAGTCTCGTGGCCAACGAGCAGGAGGCCCTCGCCGAAATCGAGGCCGCCATCCAGCGCATCAAGGCCGGCACCTACGGCGTCTGCGAGCAGACCGCCAAGCCCATCCCGAAGGAACGCCTCACCGCCGTCCCCTTCACCCGCTACACCGCCGAGGCCATGAAGGAAGTGGAGAAAACCCGCTACAAGGTGCGCGGCCAGACCGGCATCTTCGGCGAGGGCGAGGAAGGCGGAGCCAAGATCGAGGACGGCGGCGACGAATAAGCCCCGACCTCGCGGCGAAAGCTCCGCTTTCGCCGCGATCGCTCCCGATCAAATCAGGTTGCCCCTCTTTTTTCGCATAAAATTGGCAACTTCCGCGTTTATCCCCTACTCGTCTTCCTAATCCCGCCCCGAACGCTCCCGTGGATCTCCGTCTTCCCGATAATAGCAGCGCCCCACCCGCCTCGTCCACCGCGGCGGCTCCGCGCGCCTGGTCGGATCGCATCCTCGCCTACCGCACGCTCTGGGCGCTCGCCGTCATCGTCTTCGTCCTGGATCAGCTCACCAAGACGTGGATCGTCTCGAAGCTGGATTTCCCGACCTATTGGCCCCACGAGGGCGCCATCACCATCGTCGAGGGCTTCTTCTATCTCGTGCACGTGGGCAACACGGGCGCCGCTTGGAGCCTCTTCGCGGGACAAAGCGCGTTCCTCGCCATCCTCGCCGGCATCACCCTGCTCGGCATCTTTTTTTGGCGAAGACACCTGGGTCTGCACGACCGCCGCGTCCAGATCGCCTTCGGCCTCCTCTGCGGCGGCATCGTGGGCAATTTTTTCGACCGCGTGCTCCACGGCCACGTCATCGACTTTCTCGATTTTCACTTCGGCGACTACATCTATCCCACGTTCAACTTCGCCGATGTCGGCATCTGCGCCGGCGTGATTCTCTACCTCTGGCATTCCTTCACCGAGCCCGCCGACTAGACGGGCGACGGGCGGACTCAGCCGGCGTCGACGGTTTGCGCCACGGCCTCGCAAAGCCCGGCGAACGTTTCCTCCGCCAGGGACAGCTTGCGACCTCGCAAATGCCCCACGCCCCAAGTGCGCTTTAGCTTCCCCCCCGGCAGCGGGAGCGACACCAGCGAGCCCTCCTCCATTTCGCGCCGGGCCACCCAGGTGGCCAGCACGCCCGCGCCGACCCCCACCTTGGCCAGCTCCTTGATCGCCTCCATCGAGCCCAGCTCCATCGTGGCCCCGAGCTCCACGCCAGCCGCGCGCAAATGCTCGGCCAGCAAGGCGTCGGTGTAGCTGCCCTTGTTGTAAACGATCAGGGTCTCCTTCGCGAAGGCCTCGGGCGACACCCGCCCGGCCCTGGCCCACGCGTGCATGGGCGAGACCAGCACGCGCATCTCGTCGGTGAAGAGCCGCCGAAACTCCAGCCCCTCCTCCTTCGCCGGCTCCAGCATGATCGCGAGGTCGACGAGGTTGGAACGCAGCAACTCCACCATCCGCGGCCCGTCGCCCGGCTCCATGCGCAGCGCGCAGTCGGGAAAACTCTGGCGAAATTCGCGCAGCACCGTCGGCAAAAGATACTGGCAGGCCGTCACGCTCGCGCCCACCCGCAGCCGCCCGCGCCCCCACGACCCCGCCTCCTCCAGCGCCGTGCGCGTGTCGTGCATGTCGCGCAGGATCCGCTCCGCCGCCGGCCGCAGGATCTCGCCCGCCGCGGTCAGAAACACCCGCTTGCCCACCCGCTCGAACAAAGGCACGCCCACGTCCACCTCCAGCGCCTTGATCGCGTGGCTGATCGCCGACTGGGTCAGGTGCAGATCCTTCGCCGTCTGCGTGAAGCTCCCGCACCGCGCCAGCGTGGCGAAGGCGAGCAACTGGCGGCTGTCCAGGGTCGTGGTCATGCGGCGAAACCGAAGACGCTATGATTAAAAACGGTCATTGTTCGTGAGTTTATCGTGAACAGCACTTTTTGGACCATCGCGCTGGCACGGCATCCGCTGGACACGCCGCCCGCATGACATCCACGCCCGCCACCCCGGCCCACGCCTCGCCCGGCTCGCGCATCCGCGTCGGCTTTGTTCCGCTCACCGACGCCGCCCCCATCTTCGTCGCCCATGTCCACGGGCTGTTCAAAAAACGCGGCCTCGACGTCGAGCTCAGCCGCGAGGTCGGCTGGGCCACCGTCCGCGACAACAACGCGCTCGGCGGCGGGCCGGCGTACGCCGACGTCAGCCAGCCGAACAGCTCCGGGGCGGCCGGCCCGGCCCACCTGGTGGGCGTGGTCAACCGGACCATCCAGTGGGTGCCCAAGTCCGGCTCCCCGGTGCCGGCCGCCAACACGAGCTTCTTCACCTTTGCGCCGCCGGCGCAGTCGGCCAGCA
>JAIXVY010000307.1 GCA_027482505.1 Opitutaceae bacterium
CAACCCCGCGCTCGCCGACACCGGCACCGAGCTCGTCCTCATCGAGCAGCGCGACGAGGCCGGCAACCACAACGGCGGCGGCCTCGCCTTCGGCCCCGACGGCTACCTCTACATCTCCCTCGGCGACGAGGGCGGCCAGAACGACCAATACAACAACAGCCAGCGCATCGACCGCGACTTCTTCTCCGCCATCGCCCGCATCGACGTCGACCGGCGCCCCGGTTCCCTCGCCCCCAACGTCCACGCCGCCATCATCCGCGACGCCGGCGTGGCCCGCTACGCCGTCCCGCCCGACAACCCCTGGGTCGGCGCCACCAGCTTCAACGGCGCCGCCGTCACCGCCTCCGCCGTCCGCACCGAGTTCTGGGCCGTCGGCCTCCGCAACCCCTGGCGCTTCTCCTTCGACCCCGCCAACGGCGAGCTCTGGTGCGCCGACGTCGGCCAAAACCTCTACGAGCGCATCGATCTGATCGTGAGGGGCGGCAACTACGGCTGGGCCTTCCGCGAGGGCGCCAACCCCGGCCCCAAGTCCGCCTCCGCTCCCGCCGGCTTCACCTACCGGACACCGCTTTACGAATACGTCCACGGCTCCGGCACCTTCCAGGGCAACTCCGTCACCGGCGGCATCGTCTACCGCGGCTCCCGTCTGCCCGGCCTGGACGGCGCGTATTTGTTCGGCGACTACGTCTCCGGCCACATCTGGAGCCTGCGCCGCCCCGCCGGCGGCGGCGCGCCCCAGGTCGCCCGCATCGCCGGCGAGGGCGGCGTCGTCGCCTTCGGCCGAGACCCCGCCAACGGCGACCCCCTCCTCGCCGACATCGACGGCAGCCGCATCCTCCGCCTCGTCGCTTCCGACGCGGCCGACAACTTTCCCCGCACCCTCTCCGCCACCGGCCTCTTCGCCAGCCTCTCCGACCTCTCCCCCGCGCCCGGCCTCTTGCCCTACGGGGTCAACGTCCCCTTCTGGAGCGACCACGCCGTCAAACGCCGCTGGTTCGCCCTCCCCGACCCCGCCGCCCGCTTCACCTGGGCCCGCGACGCCGCCTGGACACTCCCCGCCGGCGCCGTCTGGGTGAAACACTTCGACCTCGACCTCACCCGCGGCGATCCCGCCACCCGCCGCCGCCTCGAAACCCGCCTCCTCGTCAAGACCGCCGACGGCGCCTACGGCGTCAGCTACCGCTGGAACGAGGCCCAGACCGACGCCACTCTCGTGCCCTCCGAGGGCGTCACCTTCCCCCTCACCGTCGTAGAGAACGGCCTCATCCGCACCCAGGCCTGGGAAATCCCCGGCCGCGCCGCCTGCCTCGTCTGCCACACTCCGCAAGCCGGACACGCCCTCTCCTTCAACACCCGCCAGCTCAACCGCGTCGAACCCATCCACGGCTTCACCGGCAACCAGCTCGACCTCCTCCACGCCGGCGGCTACTTCGCCAACACCCCGCCTTCGCCCCACACCCTTCCCCGCCACCCCTCGCTCGACGATACCAGCCATCCCGTCGACACCCGCGCCCGCGCCTACCTCGCGGTCAACTGCGCCTACTGCCACCAAGACGGCGGCACCGCGCCCACCGCCTGGGACGGACGCCCCGAACTCGCCCTCGCCCACACCGGCCTCGTCAACGGCGCGGTGAACAACAACGGCGGCGACCCGCTCAACCGCCTCCTCGTCCCCGGCGACCCCGCCCGCTCCGTCATCCTCGGCCGCGTCGCCGCCAGCAACGGCTTCACCCGCATGCCGCCCCTCGGCTCGAGCGAACTCGACCAAAAGGCCATCGCCCTCCTCGCCACCTGGGTGACGGACAGCCTCCCCGCCCGCCAGGACTACGCCGGCTGGCGGGTCGCCAACTTCGGCTCCGCCACCAGCCCCGCGGGCGCGGCCGACGCCGATCCCGACGGTGACGGCGCCGCCAACTGGGCCGAGTTTGTCGCCGGCACCGCCCCCCTCCAGGCCGCCGCGCTGCTCACTCCGGCGATCTCCGCCGACGGCTCCGTCGCCACCCTCTCCTTCGACATCCCGGAAAACCGCTCCTTCCAGATCGAGACCTCCACCGACCTCGCCACCTGGATTCCCTGGCCCGTCCCCGGCAACGACGGCACGGTCCGCCCCGGCGGCCGCGTCACCGTCAGCGGCCCTATTGACTCTCCGCGCCGCTTCTTCCGCCTCCGCATCGCCGAAAACTGACGCGCCGCGCCGTGCCCGCTCTTGCAGTTGCCACCCGTCGGCGGCCGCCCCTTATTCCCGCCACTCATGCTGCTGCGCGGACAACCTGGCTTTGAAGATCTGCTCGAAGGCGAGGCCCGCGGCCTCGGCCTGCCCGCGCTCGAACGCGGCGGCGGCTGGCTCGGCGTCGCCCCCTCCGCCGCCGTCGTCCCCGCCTCGCTCGATCTCTGCTTCGCCCACGCCATCCACCTCGCTCCCGTCGAGGTCTCGGGCGAATCGGTCAACGCCCTCGCCACCCGCCTCCTCGACCACTTCCTCGCCTCCGCCCGCGACGAGCGCTTCGACGCCGCCTGGCCCTGCGTCTTCACCACCGCCGCCGGCCTCGACGGCCTCGGCCGTCGCGCCGACGCCGTCGCCACCGCCTTCTCGGAATTGCTGAAAAAACGCATGGGGCGCGTCGCCCGACTCGCCACCCCCGACCTGCCCCGCGCCCTCGGTCCCGTCCGCGGACTCTTTGTCCATTTCGTCGATTTTAAAAAAGCCCTCGTCTCGCGCGACCTCGTGCTCGGCGGGCAGCGCCGCATGGCCGATGACGACCTCGCCCCGTCCCGCAGTTACCTGAAGGTCGAGGAAGCCTACGCCGTCCTTGGCCGCGAACCCTCCGCCGGCGAACTCGTCGTCGATCTCGGCGCCGCCCCCGGCGGCTGGAGCTACTCCGCCGCCAAGCGAGGCGCCCGCGTCATCGCCCTCGACAACGGCCCGCTCAAGGGCGGCGCGCTCGACCACCCGCTCATCGAACACCGCCGCGCCGACGCCTACGGCCACCGCCCGGAGCAAGGCCAGCGCGCCGACTGGATGTTCTGCGATCTGGTCGACGATCCGCACGAGGTCCTTCGCCGCATCGTCACGCCCTGGCTCGACGGCGCCTGGTGCCGCCGCTTCGTCGTCATCCTCAAGTTCGGCCGCGTCGATCCCCTCGCCCTTCTCCGCGAAGTCCGCGCCCCCGATTCGGTGTTTTCCCGCCGCGCCCCCGGCACCCGCGTCCGCCACCTTTACCACGACCGCGAGGAGTTCACCCTCGTCGGAGAACTCTCCGCCTGACCATGCCCCACGACAACGAACTCGTCCTCTGCGGACTCCCCGCCGTCCAGGCCCGCTTCGCCCGCGATCCCGGCTCCATCAAGCGCCTCTTCTTCGACGAGCCCACCAGCCGCAAGCTCGGCGGCGTCTGCAAGGCCCTCGCCGCCGCGAAAAAAATCTACCGCTGCGTCCCCCCCGCCGAGTTGGAAAAAATCACCGGCACCGTGCACCACGGCGGCGTCGCCTGCGTCGTCAACGCGCCCAGCATCGCCACCCCGTTGGCCAAGGACATCGCCGCCTGGGCCGCCGCCCGCGCCCCCCTTCTCGTCCTCGACCGCGTCGGCAACCCGCACAATCTCGGCGCGCTCGCCCGCTCCGCCGCCTTCTTCGGCGTGGCCAACCTCATCATCCCCGCCCACCCCTCCGCCGCCCTGCCAAGCGAATCGGCCTTCCGCGTATCCGAAGGCGGCCTCGAATACATCCGCGTCTGGCGCGTGCCCTCGCTGCCGGTCTTTTTCGGCGCGCTCGCCGCACAGGGTTATGAAATCCTCGGCGCCGCCACCCGCGGCGGCTCGCCCGTCGCCCGCCATCCGCTCGCCAAGCCTCTCGCCCTCGTCCTCGGCAACGAGGAACAGGGCCTCGCCCCCGAGGTCGCCAAGGCCTGCACGGGCCTCGTCACGCTCTCCGGCTCGGGAAAGGTTGAATCGCTCAACGTCTCCGTCGCCGGCGCCGTCCTGCTCCACGCCCTGCTCGGCCAACGGGCGGCCTGACGCGCGCCGCAAATCGCGCGACCGTTTGCCAAGCCGCCGCGCCCCGTCACCGTGCCCCGCGTGACCGCCCACCGCTCGCTCGCGTTTCTTTTCGCCGCCGCCGCGATATTCGCCCGTGCGCAGGAGGCGGGGCCGCCGGTGACGCTCCCGACCGTCGTGGTCAGCGCCACCCGCTCGCCGCAGGACGCCTCCTCGCTTCCGCTCACGGTCGACGTCGTTTCCGCCGCCTCGCTGCGCGACTCGCCCTCCCTCGCCCTCGACGACACCCTGCGTCGATCCCCCGCTTTCTCCCTTTTTCGACGCTCCGGCTCGCTCACCGCCAATCCAACCGCCCAGGGCGTATCGCTTCGCGGCATCGGCCCCAGCGGCGCGAGCCGCGCCCTCGTCCTACTCGACGGCGTGCCGGTAAACGACCCCTTTGGCGGCTGGATCGCCTGGACCAAGCTTCCATCCGCATCGCTCGACCGCGTCGAGATCGTCCGCGGCGGCGGCTCCACCGCCTGGGGCGGCAGTTCGCTCGGCGGCGTCATCCACCTCGTCTCCGCCCCGCTTCTGCCCTCCGCCGCCCCCTCCCCGGAAAGTGTAACCTATTGGGTTACACCGCGCGGTTCCGTCGCCGCCACGGCGGGCGATTTCCGCACCCGTGGCGCGGAGGCATCGGCGGTTTTGCCCTCCAACTCGGGCCGAGACGCGTTCCGGATTGATGCCGCCTCCCTTGCAACAGACGGGACCAAACTCGTCCGCAATCCCGGTCGCATCGACACTCCCGCCGACCTCGCCACCTCCCGGGGCCAACTCGTCTGGGCTCACCGCCTAAGCGACACCACCACGCTCACCACCACCGCCCGCGCCTGGCGCGAGGACCGGGGAAACGGCACCCCCTACCAACAAAACGCCTCCGAAGAACTCTTCGCCTCCGCCACCCTGGCCGGCTCGCCGCGCGACGCCGCCGTCTCCGCCTGGACCGTCACCGCGTATGGCCAAGACCAGGACTACCACAGCACCTTCTCCGCGGTGAACGCAGCCCGCACCGCCGAGACGCCGGCCAGCGACCAATACGCCGTGCCCGCGACCGCCGCCGGCCTCTCCGCCCAGGCCACCTTCGGCGACGCCGCCGCGCCTGCCTCCGCCATCACCACGATAGGCTTCGACGCCCGCGCCGTCGAAGGCGAGACGCGCGAATTATTTTTCTACAACACCGCCTCGGCCGCCTACCTCCGCGAACGCCGCGCCGGCGGCGAACAATCCGTCGCCGGTCTTTTCGCCACCCACTCCCGCCCGCTCGCGCCCGACGTCAC
>JAIXVY010000295.1 GCA_027482505.1 Opitutaceae bacterium
CTCGACGAACTGTCCCCCGAGGACAAGGCCCTCGTCTACCGCGCCCGCAAGATCCAGCGCTTCCTCTCGCAGCCCTTCACGGTCGCCGAGGTGTTCACCGGCTCGCCCGGCAAGCAGGTGCCCGTCAAGGACACCATCCGCGGCTTCAAGATGATCCTCAGCGGCGAACTCGACCACGTGGCCGAGGGCGACTTCTACATGAAGGGTGGCATCGACGAGGTGCTCGCCGCCGCCGGCAACAAGAAGTAATCCTGTTATTGCCCACGAAACACACGAAAGAGCACGAAAACCGGAACTCCGGCCTTTCGTGTCATTTCGTGTGTTTCGTGGGCTCTTCCTAAAATGGCTCTCACCCTCGAAATCGTCACTCCCGAAGCCCGGGTCTACTCCGACACCATCGACACGGTCGTCATCCCGACCGCGCAGGGCGAGATCGGCATTCTGCCCGGCCACATCCCGCTCCTCACCAAGGTCGAGGCGGGCGAGCTGCGCGTGACCAAGGGCGGCCAGACCACCTGGCTGGCCGTCGGCGCCGGCTTCGCCCAGATCGAAGGCGACACCGTCTCGGTCCTGGCCGAGCGCGCCATCAGCGAGGACAAGATCGACGAGGCCGCCGTCGAGGCCGCGCTCAAGCGCGCCGAAGAGGCGATCAAGGCCGCGCCCAAGGACATCGACATGTCCGAGCTCGAGCGCCTGCAGGAGGCCGTGCGCTACGCCGGCGTCCAGCTCGCGGTCAAACGCCGCAACCGCTGATATCGGCACTCCGCCGTCCGTCTTTCCAGCGCGCCTCCTGCCCGGGGGCGCGCTTTTTTATGCCCCGCCGGAAGCGCGACAGGCGGGTTGGCAGACAAGCCCCGTGGACGGTCCGGAAATCGGCGCCCTCCCCGAGCATACTCGAAACGCCGGCGTGGCGGAATCAGACCAAAAAAGAGCCGCGTTCCTGAAAAGGACGCGGCGGGAAAAAGGAATACCCCTACGACTTAGTAGTCGTTGGTGCTGATCAGGCCCCAGAAAACGCGAACCTGGGTGCCCGACACCTTGCCGGCGTCGCCCACGAGCTCGTTCACATCGGCGTCGATGCTGGAACGCAGCGCGGGTTGGTAGGCGCCTTTTTCAACCTCGACCAAGCCGCCGAGGACGTTGGTGCGGCTGCCGTAGCGGGTCTTCTGGTGGGCGCAGCCTGACAGGACGGCGACCGCGACGAGGAGGGCGAGGGGCAAAAGGGCCTTCTTGTTCATAGGGGGAGAGGACAACGGATGGCGGCGCGCACCTTCTTTGGCAAGCACGGCCTAAGCGGAGATGGTCCGGATTCAGGATGCGGGAGTCGCGGCGGCGACGGTCGCGAAATCGGGGGCTTCGCGAAGGAGGTCGGCCTGCCAGGGCAACAAGATCTCGTCCAGGCGCGCGGGCTCGCGACAAAGCGTCACCAGCGTGCTGCGCGGGGCGATGAGCGTGGGATCCAGATTGATCTTAGCCGCCACTTGGTCGCGGTGGTTCTTGATGCGGTCCTGACGCTCGATCTCCGCCTGCGAAAGGTGAATGCGCTCCGTGCGCGGACGGCGCGGCAGGGTCGCAGGATCGCGCGAATAACCCTCGCGCAAAGCCGCCGCGAGCGAAGGGGCGAGGCGGTGCTGGCGTTTGCCGAGATTGGTGTTCGCCAGGATGGACTCGACGGCGTCGCCCTGTTCGGCGGCCTGGGCCATTTGGAACAGCACGTCGTTGCTGCAAACCTTGAAGGGAGGCGTGTCGATCTCCTCGGCCCACTTCTCGCGCCAGTGCCAGACGGCGTGGAGGACGGAGAGACCGAGGCCGCGGAGACGATCGCAAGGGCCGACGCGCCACGCCGTCTCCTCGTCGCGGGGGAAGCCGGTCAGGCCGCTCTCGATTTGCCGGCGGCACTGCTGGTCTAGCCAGTCGAGCCGATCGAGCGCGGCGAGTTCGCGCGTGAGCAAATCGCGCAGCGCGGGCAGGTGCCAGACGTCGAGCGAGGCGTAGTCGAGCAGCTTGGGGGTGAGGGGACGCTTGGACCAGTTGGCCTTCTGGCCGCTCTTGTCCAACTGGAGGCCGAAGTGTTGCTCAAGCAGCGCCCCGAGCCCGACGCGCGGACGGTTGAGGAGCTGGGCCGCGAGCATCGTGTCGAAAAGGCTGCGCGGACGGAAGCGGCAGAGATCGTGCAGGAGGCGGATGTCGAAATCGCTGCCGTGCATGATCAGATGCTTGGTCGCGAGACGCTCCCAAAGGGGATCCAGCGGCAGCGGAGTCATCAGGTCCACGAGGAAGACCTCGCCGTCCACCAGGAACTGGAGGAGGCACACGCGGGTGCGGTAGTGGAACATGTTGTCCGCCTCGGTATCCATCGCGAGCTCGTCGACGCGGTCGAGGGCGGCGTAGAGCGGGGCGAGACCGGCGGGGGTGTCGATCAAGGTGAAATGAGGCGGCTTTTCCCCCGTGGTCGCGACCGCAGCGCGAGCCGGCGCGGGCGCGGGCGGAGCCATGCGGGCGCGGACGATCTGCGTTTCGGCGCGGGGCGGCGCGGGTTGCCGCGGGGCGGGGGTGGGCCGGGCGCGAGGGGCCTCGGTCGCTCCGGAGGCGGCGGTGTCGCCCAAGGCCAGTTCTGGCTGGTCGGGCCGCGGGCCGCGGCGGCGCCGCCGGGAGCGCCCGCGGGGACGCGCGGAATCCTCGCGATCGGAGGCGGAAGACGGGGCGGAGGCCGCGGAATTCTCGGGGGCGGATTCAGACCGCGTGAAAAAGGAGATCAGGCGCTTGAGCATCGAAAAGTCTCCGGGCGGCGGGGGCGCGGTGGGCGCGCGTGCGACTCGAAGGCCTTGCGTAACTACAGCCGAGACCGCGCCCGGGGGAAAGCGGGAAATTCGGCTCCCGCTCGTCGCCCCCTCACTCCTCGCCGTCGAAATAGGAGGTCTCCTGCATGCGGAAGAGCTTCCGCTGCGGCTTCATCTGCCATTTGTCCGAGTCGGGATAATAGGTGGTGTCGACCGGCAGGTTGTCGGCGATGACGTAGAAAACCAGGTCCTCCTTGCCCGTGTTGGTGATCTGGTGGGCCGTGCCTGGCGGCTGCACGAAGGCGTCGCCGGCCGAGACCTTGGTCTTCTTGTCGTCGCCGGTGCGCACGGTGGCGGTGCCGGCGAGGATCACGAAGAGCTCCCATTGCGCGGTGTGGGCGTGGAGGGGGCACACGGTCGCGCCGGGCGGCACGCGGCGCTGCTGAAGATCGAAGGGATGGCCGCCGCCCCACGGGCCGGTGTCTTTCACCCCGCCGAGGGCCAGGGAGACGTCCTTGTAGTGGGACTCGTATTTGCCCTTGGGCGACTTCACGTGTTGCTCGGGCAGGGAGGGGATGTGGACGGTTTTCATGGAGGCGAGTCGGCTCGGGAAGGTTGCGTTGGCCGCCGGTCGGCTGCAAGGGTGGCGGTCCTTTCATGAAAGTCGTCGTCCTCTGTTCCGGCGGGATGGATTCCGTGACCGCGCTGCACCGCGCGGCGCGGGAGCACGAGGTCGTGGCCGCGATTTCCTTCGACTACGGGGCCAAGCACTCCGCGCGCGAACTGCCCATGGCCGCGGCCCAGGCCGCCGCGCTCGGCGTGCGCCACGAGATCGTGAACCTCGATTTCGCCAACCGGCTGTTCTCCTCCGCCCTGCTCCAGTCCGGCGGCGAGATCCCCGAGGGCCACTACGCGGCGGACAACATGAAACAGACCGTGGTCCCCTTCCGGAACGCGGTCTTCCTCAGCATCGCGTGCGGCTTCGCCGAGAGCGTCGGGGCCGAGGGTCTGGTCATCGCGGCGCACGGCGGCGACCACGCGATTTATCCCGACTGCCGAGAGGACTTCATGGCCGCGATGGGCGAGGCCATGCGCCTCGGCACCTACGCGGGCGTCCGCCTGCTCCGGCCCTTCATCGCCATGGACAAGGGCGCCATCGCCGCCGAGGGCGCGCGGCTCGGCGTCGACTTCAAGAAGACCTGGTCCTGCTACAAGGGCGGCGCGCGCCACTGCGGGCGCTGCGGCACCTGCGTGGAGCGCCGCGAGGCTTTTCTCTCGGCCGGCGTGCCCGACCCGACCGACTACGAGCACCTTGATCCGCTGCCGGCCGCGCCGGCGCCGCGCGCATGCTGATTTCCGAGACCTTCTACTCGCTCCAGGGCGAGGGCGAGCTGACGGGCGTGCCGTCGTTTTTCATCCGCACCAGCGGCTGCAACCTGCGCTGCTCCTGGTGCGACACGCCCTACGCCTCGTGGCGGCCCGAGGGCGCGGAGCGGACCGTGGCCGAGCTCGTATCCGAAGCGAAACTACACCCCGGCCGCCACGCCGTGCTCACCGGCGGCGAGCCGATGATCGCGCCGGCGCTGCCCGCGCTCGCCTCGGCTTTGCGGGCCGAGGGTTTCCACATCACGATCGAGACCGCGGGCACGGTCGCGCCGCCGGCCGGCCTGGCCTGCGACCTCGCCTCCCTCTCGCCCAAGCTGGCCAACTCCACGCCCGCGGTCGATTCGGCGGCGGGCCCTGCCTGGGCGGAGCGCCACGAGGCGACGCGCCGCCGTCCCGACGTGCTGCGCGCGTGGCTGTCGGCCGGCTTCGGCTACCAGCTCAAGTTCGTCGCGTCCGCGCCGGCCGATCTCGACGAGATCGCCGCCACGGTGGCGGCGATCGGGCTGCCGGTGCCGGCGGCGAAGATTCTGGTGATGCCCGAGGCGCGCTCGCTCGAGACCATGCGCGAGCGCGCGGCCTGGCTGGGCGAGGCGTGCAAGGCCCGCGGCTGGCGCTACGCCCACCGCCTGCACGTCGAACTCTACGGCAACCGCCGAGGCACCTGAGCGCCGAGCGCTCCAAGCCCATGCGCCGTCGCCGCCGGTTTTACCTCAGGGAGCAGACACGGGCCGGCCTTCGCCTGGCGCGGGCGGCGGAGCGCGATCTGCCTCCGCCCAAGAAGCTCTCGGAGGAGATCGCCGCGCTGCGCGATCGTTTCGCCGCGGGGCCACTCACTCTGGGCGACGTGGTGACGGTGCTGCAGGGGCGGGCCTGGACGCTCGTGCTCATCCTGCTCGCGCTGCCCTTCATCACGCCGATCCCGCTGCCCTTTTTGTCCACGCCCTTCGGGCTGGCGATCGCCCTCATCTCCCTGCGGCTGGCGCTCGGGCAGCGGCCCTGGTTGCCGGCGAGGCTGCTGGCCAAGCCCCTGCCGCCGGGGTTCTTCGGCAACGTGCTTAAATTCGCCGCCCGCGTGCTGCGTTTTTTGGAAAAATTCCTCCGGCCGCGCATGGCCTGGCTCACGCGCACCACGGTCCTGGCGCGGGCGCACGCGTTGCTCATGCTGGCGGCGGCGCTGATCCTTTTGCTGCCCCTGCCGGTGCCTTTCACCAACGCCTTTCCGGCGTGGGTGGTGCTGTTGATCGCGGGCGGCCTGCTGGAGCGCGACGGCGGCGCCATCATCGCCGGGTATGTGGTGGGGGCGGGCGGGGTGACGTTTTTCTACTTTCTCGGCGAGGCCGCGGTGAAGCTCGCCGAGACGCTGCGCGCGTGGCTGGCGGGCCTGCTTTAGGCCGCGCCCTCGGCCTCGGGCCGGGGCGGTATGGCGAGCGAGACCACCACGGACAGGGCGAGCACGCCGCCGATGATGGCGAGCGAGACGCCGATGGGGAACTTGCCCCCGAAGGCCTGGTCGAGCCACAGCATCTTCAGGCCCACGAAAATCAGGATGAAGCCGAGGCCGTATTTGAGGAAGCGGAACTTGTGCATGACGCCGGCGAGCAGGAAGAACATCGAGCGCAGGCCGAGGATGGCGAAGATGTTCGAGGTGAATACCACCAGCGGCTCCTTGGTGATGGCGAAGATCGCCGGCACCGAATCCACCGCGAAGACGATGTCGGTCATCTCCAGGCAGACGAGGCAGACTAGCAGCGGGGTGATGTGCAGCACGCCGTGGTGGCGGGCGATGAAACGCTGGCCCTCGAAGGTCGGCGTCACGGGAAAGAACCGCTTCAGCGCGCGGATCATGGGATTCTTCTCGGGCTCGATCTCGTTGTCGCCGGCGAAGAAAATCTTCGCGCCGGTGAAAACCAGGAAGGCGCCGAGCAGCCACACCACCCAGTGGAAGTGGATCAGGGCGGAGCCGAGCGCGATGAAGGCGACGCGAAAAATCACCGCCCCGAGGATGCCGTAGAAAAGCACGCGGTGCTGATACTGGGCGGGCACGCCGAAGAAGTTGAAGATGACGATGAAGACGAAAATGTTGTCCACCGACAGGGCCTGCTCGACGACGTAGCCGGCCAGAAACTGCAGCGCGGTCTCGTCCGCCAGCCGCGCCGCGGCGGCCGCGGCGGCGTCGCCGGTCACGCCGGTTTGCGCGAGCGCGTTGAGCAGCGGCTCGTAGCTCGGGAACTTGTAGTGGGCGTAGCGCCAGAACCCGAGGCAGAAGACGAGGGCCAGGCTCACCCAGATCACGCTCCAAACCGCCGCCTCCTTGACCGTGACGACGTGCGCCTCGCGATGGAAAACCCCGAGATCGAGGGCGAGCACGCCGAGGACGAGCAGGCCGAACAGGCCGTAAAGCCACCAGTATTCGGCTAGGGGGAAAAGGTAGAGATTTTGCATGAACGCGGGGCGGTTTGAGGCGAAAGCCCAAGCCAGAAAACGGCCGCCGCCCCGCTTGTCGATGCCGCAGCCACAGCGCGACGGGGCGACTTTTACCCCATGGACTTCGCGCTCGTCCCTAGCCCAGCACAAGAGCCACCGCGGCGAACATCAGACCCGCGCCCCACAGGCGCCGGCGAAAAATAGCCCGGGGCAGGCGTCGCTCGCCCGCCGTGCCCAGCCAGGCGCCGAGCAGGCCCACCGCCAGCACGCTCCACAAGCCGCGCGTGCTGTAGAGGATGTTCGCGACCGTGGCCCGACCGTGCGTGCCGAGCGTCCACGCCATGCTCGCGGCCTGGAGCGCGAGCAGAACCGCCCCCGGCGCGAGCCAGCGCCAGGCCGGGGCGGGCAGGGTCCGCAGCGGCGCGGAGAAAAACGGGACAAGCCCCACGGAGAAAACCGCGACCAGTCCGAACATGCACGGCAGGAAGCGGCCCGCTCCCCACGTCGGGGTGAAACGCTGAACGAGCACGTCGGACACCGCGAAACAGGCCGCGGCCAGCGCGGCGCACACGATGGTGCGGCGGGGGTGCTGGGCGGCGGACGGCGGCGGCGCGTTTGTGCCCGAGCCCACGGTCGCCGGGGCGGGTCCGGCCGAGGCCGGCGCGGATTGCAGGAGCGCGATGGCTGCGGTGGCCAGCGCGGCGGCGATCCACCACGCCGCGCGCACCGGCTCGGCCACCAGCGCGGAGCTGGCCACGGCGACGAAAAGGATTTTCAACCCCAGCACCGGCGTGGCCAGCGAGACGTCTCCGGCCAGCGCCATGAACGTGAAGACCTGCCCGGCGAAAAACAGCGCCGCGCCCGTCGCCGGCTGCCAGAGCGCCGGCCACGCGAAGTCTTTCCCGCCCAGCAGCCAGAGCGGCGCGAAGCACAGGCCCATGGCGAGGTTGGAGACGAAGGCGGTGCGCCACAGCCCCACGCCGTGGGCGGACGAACGCTTCACCAGCAGCACGGCGACGACGTAGCCGAAGGCGCTGGCCAGCGGCATGAGGATGGACGCGAGCGGCGCCGGCGCGGAGGAGGCGGCGCTCACGGGATGCGGTAGAAAGGATTGGGCAGCTTGAACGCGCGCTCGGCGTGGCCGCCGCTCAGGTCGCTCTCCTGGTCGCCGATGGTGGCGATGATGGTCCAGCCCTCGGCGGCCCAGGCGGCGCGGGCCGCGGCCTTGCGCGCCGCCGCGGTGGACAGCGGCGCGTCGGCCGGCGAGTAGAGGCGCAGCGCGGCGTGGTCGGCGAGGCCGGCGAGGCGCAGGTTTTTCTCCGTGCCCGGCCGGTCGCGCGGATCCTTGCGTCCGGTGAGAAAAAGCACGGCCACGTCGCGCGCGCGGGCGGAGGCGAAGACCTCGCGCATGGGCTCGAGCACGGGCGCGGCGGCGGAGTCCACCCATTCGTCCCAGTCGCGCGGGTTGTAGCCGAAGTCCTCGGCGCGCATGTGGGGCAGGTTGGAGAGCACGGTCTCGTCGATGTCTAGGACCACGGCGAGGCGTTCGCCGGGCTGGCGGGCGGCGGCGCGGCGCTCGATCCATGCCCGGGCCTCGGCCGAGGCGGCGGCGAAATCGCGCGCGTAGGCGCCGGAGTCGACGTAGGCGTAGACCGCGTCCTTGGCGTCGGAAAGATTGGGCGGCTCGCCCGTGCGCACATGGCCGGCCGACGGTCGTGACGTCGCGCAACCGGCGCCGAGCGCGGCGACGAGGGAAAAAACAAGTGAAAGGACGGGCGGGCGGGCGCCGCGGGCAAAACTCATGCGCGGCACGATGCCGACGGCGGCGAGCAGGGCAACCGCTCCGGCTGGAAGTTATGGCGGCGGATTTGCGCGCGCGCACGCGGGGCTTTAGCTGCGCCATGACCGAGCCGACCGTGTTTTCGCCACCCACCCGCGAGGCGGGGTGGCGTCGGCTGGAGGAGTTTTTGCCCGCCGCCTGGGCTTACGCGGAGCGGCGCAATCACGTGGAGCCAGGCCATGGAAACGTTTCGCGGCTCTCGCCTTGGCTGCAAAAGCGGCTGCTTCTGGAGGAGGAGGTCGGCGCGGCCGCGCGCGCCTGGTGGGATACCGCCCGGGTGGAGAAGTTTTTGCAGGAAGTCTGCTGGCGCACCTACTGGAAGGGCTGGCTCGAACACAGGCCGGACGCGTGGGAGCGCTGGAGCGCCGCCGTGCCTGGCCTGCGGGCCGAGCGACGCGCGGATTACGAAGCCGCGATCTCCGGCGCCACCGACATCGCCTGCTTCAACGCCTGGGCGCGCGAACTGCGCGAGACGGGATGGCTGCACAACCACGCGCGCATGTGGTTCGCCTCGATCTGGATTTTCACCCTGCGCCTGCCTTGGGAACTCGGCGCCGCTTTCTTTTACGAGCACCTGCTCGATGGCGACGCGGCGAGCAACACGCTCTCGTGGCGCTGGGTCGCCGGACTGCACACGCCGGGCAAGACCTACCTCGCGCGGGCGGACAACATCGCCCGATACGCGCCCGGGGTCGAGGCTCCGTCGCCCGGACGTCTGGCGGAGGAGGCCTTCGCAATCACGGAACATCCCTTGCCCAAAATCGCCCTGCCGCCGCGCCCCTCGGGCTGGCGCGAGGCCGGGCTCGAGGTCGGAGCCCGTCTAGGCCTCTGGCTGCACGGGGAAGACTTATGCGCCGAGGTCGGAGGCCTGGGCGACGCGCCCGTCGCGGCGCTTTTCGCCGGCTGGCCGGGCCGGCTGGCCGCGCGCGCCGGCTGGGGGCCGGGTCCGTGCGCCTGGAACCGCGCCGCGCTGGCCGACGGGGCCGCGCGCGCGTCGCGTCGTTTCGGCTGCGCCGCCGAGACGGGAGAAACGGATGATCTGGCCGCCGCGCTTGCCGACTGGGCTGTTCGCGAGCGGCTCGACGCGGTGCTGGCCCACGAGCCCATGCAGGGTCCGTGGAGACCGGAGGCGCGGACGGCGGAGGACGCCTTGAAAAAGATGGGTGTAAGGCTGGTGTGGATACGCAGAAAGTGGGACGACCGGCTCTGGCCGCGCGCGACGCGCGGATTTTTCCCCTTTTGGGAGGCGGCTAAGCGTGAGCTGGGCGCGGCCTGACCGCCCCCGATGACTCGGACGCCCGGCCGGCAAGCCGGACGCGACGCCCGGCGGGGCGCGATTACCGGAATAACGTCAATCATTGATTGACATTATCTGGAGCGCGCCTGTTTGTGTCGGCTCAATGGCACACAACAAACCGGGTTTGGGTCGTTTTGGGGTCGGCGCGGAGATCGCGGCCGGCCTCGTAGAGTCGTTGATCGAGGCTTCGCGTGAAATCGCGACGGAGCGGGCGCGCAAGGTCGCCAAGGCCGCGAAAGGGAAGCGCGCGGCCAGCGAGGCGGCTCAGGGCGCGCTCTGGGGGGCCTTGGCGGATCGCGTGGGCCCCATGCTTAAGCGGCGGGGGGAGAAGGCCAAGCTGGGCCGGGAACTCGGTGTCGCCCGCCAGCAGATATACGCTTATTTCAACACGCGGACGGCGGCGCCCGACGCCGAGCGGACACTGCGCTTGATCGTGTGGCTGGCCCAGGCCGAAGCCCGCGCGGCGGAAGAGGCCGCGGCCAAACGAAAGCCGTAGTCCGGCCTGAAAGCTCCTTTAAAGAAGGGGGTGTGCGCGGAGAGGTTTGATGGAAGCGTCACGGGCGTTACGGGGGTCACGCGACTGAGCGGGGGCGGGCGAGGGTTTCGCCGGCGCGACTTGCGATGGCGGCGAAGGCGGGGTGACGAGCGGATTGGCGGCGACGCGCCGCCTGCGACGAGGTCGCCGGAGACGTCGTCGCCTTCGGAGGCGAGGTAGACGAGCGTGTCGTCGTCGGTCGGCCAGTGGCGCGGATAGGGATCGAGGCCGAGCGTGGGCGGCAGGGCGCGGGCGACGGCGCGGCCGAGGAAGCCTTGGGAGCGGACTGCGCTCAGGAAGAACGGAAAGCCTTCGCTGAAGCCGCCGACGCCGAGGAATTGATCGGGCCAGGCGGGCGGGTTGGCGGCGTTTATCCAGGCGAGGCGCCAGCCGCCGTGCAGCGCGGTGATTTCCGCCCAATCCTGCGGTCGGCCAGCGGAGTCGATGCGGCGGAGGGGGAAGGTGTCGCCGAGGGCGCGGATGGAACGGCGAAGGGCGTAGGTGGCTCCACGGCGGAACCCCAGCCGGACGAGATGCGGCTGAAGCTTCGGAAGAAGGAGTTCCCGGCGGATGTCGGAGTCGTCGACGCGAAGATGGGTGGCGAGGGCTTGCGCGGACCGAGGGCCCCGCGCTTGGAAGCGGAGGGTCAGGGCGGCGGGATCAATCTGGCGCGGACGCGGCATTTCGCCGCCTATTTCGCGCAATTAGTTTAGATCAATCCGCCTCAACCAGGTCTTTCTCCACGCGGAGGTTTTCGATGATGAAGTCCTGCCGTTTCGGGGTGTTCTTGCCCATGTAGAACTCGAGGAGTTCGGCGCTGTTGTGGAGGTGTTCGAGCGTGACCTTTTCGGCGCGCATGTTTTCGCCGATGAAGTCCTTGAACTCGCCGGGGCTGACTTCGCCGAGGCCTTTGAAGCGGGTGATCTCGGCGTTTTGGCCGAGTTTGTGGAGGGCGGACTGTTTCTCGGCCTCGGAGTAGCAGTAGAGCGTCTCCTTCTTGTTGCGGACGCGGAAGAGCGGGGTCTCGAGGACGAAGAGGTGGCCCTGGGTGATGAGCTCTGGGAAGAATTGCAGGAAAAACGAGATCAGGAGGAGGCGGATGTGCATGCCGTCGACGTCGGCGTCGGTGGCGATGATGACCTTGTTGTAGCGCAAGCCGTCCATCCCTTCCTCGATGTTTAGGGCGCTCTGGAGGAGGTGGAATTCCTCGTTCTCGTAGATGACCTTTTTGGTGAGACCGTAAGTGTTGAGCGGTTTGCCCTTGAGGGCGAAGACGGCCTGGGTGTGGACGTCGCGGCAGGC
>JAIXVY010000427.1 GCA_027482505.1 Opitutaceae bacterium
CCCGCCTATGTCGCTGGTGACCACCACGCGCGGACGCGGAGCCTTTGCCTGGTCCGCCCGGACGGTCGCGACCGCCGCGGCCAGCGCGGCGACCAGCAGCAAGGCTGTGCGAACCCTCTTCACGGATGGCCGTCGCGGAACCGGAGCGCCCGTTCAGGCGCGCTCGGCCTCGAGCTGCTCGAGGGATTTTCCGGACGTGTCGGGCATGAAGAAAAAGCCCACGCCGCCGCTGATGGCGAGGAAGAGCGCGAGCAGGCCGGCGATCTGGCCGATGCCGTTGTCGGCGAGCGCGGGAACGAAAAAGCTCCATACGCCGAGGATGACGCGCGCGACGCCGAAGGTGATGCCCTGGGCGGTGCTGCGCAGCATGGTCGGGAAAAGCTCCTGGCTGAAAACCTTGTAGAAGGCCTCGCCCGCGAGCGCGCCTCCGGCCGAGAAGAGGAGAATGTTGGCCAGGACCACCGGCGTGCTGAAGGGCAGGAAGAGCAGCATGCCGTAGGCGATGATCTGGACGACCGCGCCGATGCCCCAGAGCGTGCGGCGGGTTCTGTAGTCGCCGTCGGAGTGGCGCATGAAAACGAACACGGTGACGAGCATGGCGATCACGAAGCCGGAGCAGGAAAGCAGAAGGCTGGCGACGGGGCCGCCGGCCTTGAGCGTCTCGATGATGTAGGGATTGAACAAGCCGGCGGTGCCGGCGGCGAGATTCCAGAAAAGGTAGATGGTCGCGGTCCAGACGAGCGCGCGAAGGTTTCGCCCGGTGAACAGCGCGCCGACGCTTTGCCTGACGACTCCGGAACTGGCCGCCTCCTTCCAGCGGGCGGATTCGGTCAGGCCCTGGCGCAAGGCCCACGTGACGACGGCGACGACGAACAGGTGCAACAACACGATGCGCGTGCCGAGAAGCTGCTTCTCCGGCGGAAGAATGGTGGAGAACGTCGCGGCGAGGACGAAGACGACGACGGGCCCGAGGCACCAGGAAATCTGGGTGAAGCCAAGCAGCTTGCCGCGCGCCTTGGCCGGCGCGAACTCGCCGACCAACGCGAGCGAGGTGGGCACGTCGGCGCCGACGGCCAGGCCGACGATGACGGTGCCGAGGAAAAGCATCTCCCGGTTCACGGCGAACGCGGCGAGCAGGATGCCGACCGCGTAGACGATGAGGTCGTATTGATAGATGCGCTTTCGGCCGAGCTTGTCCCCCAGCCAGCCGCCCACGATGGCGCCGATCGCGCAGCCAATGGCGTTGGGCCCGATGGCGGCGAGCGCGCCGACCTCACCCTTCGAAAGGGCAAAGGCTTTTTCGAAGTTCACCATGCCGACGCCAAGGCCGACGATGGAGCCGGCGTCGAGGTAGGAGGCCATGCCGGCCAGCGCGGACCATTTCCACTGCTGACGGGTGATGGTGACGGAGGAGTCGGTCGCGGCGGGGACGGGATTCTGGCTCATGGGGATTTCGGGTGGGGCGGAAAACGGGGGCTGGAGGCTCAGCGAACGGGAATCCAGACACTCATGTCGGTGTCGCCGCGATTGCCCCACGCATAGTAGGGCACGGCCTTGACCGTGATTGGGCGCGGAGCGCGGGGTTCGACCTCTCGGTAGAGCTGGTTGGCGCCCCAGGCGGCGCGCGGCAACGCGAGCGCATCAAGGGTGAAAGTGAGGACCTCGGCATTGGAGATCGTCTCGCGCCTGGCGACGAAGCCGGCGGGCGAGGACAGGGATAGCGCGACGTCCTTGAGCTTCACGCCCTCCGGGAGGTCGTTCGACTCGAGACAGTAGACGAGCGGGCCGTATTTTATCGCGACCTGATTGACCGTCTCCTCGACGAGCGGATTGGCCTCCCAGAGCGTGGGGCGAAACTCCATGGCGAGGTCGACGCTGTCGCCCGATTTCCAGACGCGTTTCACGTCGGCGTAGCCGCCGGGCTTGAGTTCGACGGCGAAAGGCTGGCCGTTGACGCGCAAGGTCGCGCCGTCGCGCAGCCAGGAAGGCACGCGGAGCTTGAGCGTGACCTCGCGGGCGGGCGCCTCGTCGACGATGAATTTCACCGCGCCGGACCACGGGTAATCGGTCTGCTGGCGGAGCTTGATGCGCGAGCCGTCGAGCCAGGCGGTGTCGAGCTTGCTGGCGGCGTAGAGGTTGACCCAGACCGTGTCGGCGGAGAGCGCGTAGACGTAGTTGTGCGCCTCGGCGATGACGCGGACGACGTTGGGCGGGCAGCAGAAGGAGGACTTGATGTTGGGCTCGCGGGTGCGGGACCAGCGCAGCGGCACCTTGAAGTCTTCGAGCTTCTTGAGCGGGTTGACGTAGAAGTAGTGCCTGCCCTCGAGGCTGATGCCGGGGAGGATGCCGTTGTAGAGCGTCTGCTCGAAGAGGTCGGCGAGACGCGCATCGCCGGTGAGCGCGAGCTGGCGCCACATCCACATGCCGTAGCCGATGGTCGCGCAGGTCTCGTTGTAGGCGGTGAGGTTGGGCAGCTGGTAATCGCGACCGTAGGCCTGGTGGACGGTCTTGATCTGCGGGTGGAGCTTGGCCGGGGCGCCGTCGGGCGAGGCGCCGTCGTAGAGCGCGCCGGTCATGCCGGTGATGTAGAGCTTTTGGCCGGCGACGTCCTCGGAGAGGGCGTTGAGGGGCTTGAGCAGCGTGGCGTCGCCATCCTCGGCGTAGAGGTCGGCGACGCCGGCGTAGAGATAGTTGGCGCGCACGGCGTGACCGACGGCCTCGGTCGTCTCGCGGAAGGGCGTGCGATCCTGGTTGTGGTCGGAGGCGACCGAAGCCGGCACAAGGCCGCGGATCTCGATCAACTGCTTCGCGAGCTCGAGGTAACGCGGCTCTCGGGTGACGCGATAGAGCTCGACCACGCCCATGTAATGCGAGGGGCAGATGGCGTTTTGCGCGAGCTCGAGCGGACGCTCCCTGCAAAGACGATCGATGTAGTCGGCGGCCTTGCGCGCGCAATCAAGCAAGGTGGTCTCTCCGGTAACGCGGTAGTGGATGCAAGCCGTCGTGATCAGATGGCCCATGTTGTAGGTCTCGAAGTGTTCGCGGTCCTCGAACTCCTTCGCCACCGCGCCGGTCTGGCCGCGGCGCTGCGGAACGATCTTCTGGGTGTGCAGGTAGCCGTCCTCGCGCTGCGCTTTCACGATGACGGGGATGATCTCGTTGATCTGCTTGAGCAGCGCGGGGTCGCGCTCCACGGCGTAGAGCTGCACGAGCGCCTCGAGCCACTTGAGGAAGTCGCCGTCGTTGAAGGGCGGGCCGTGGGGCTTGCCGTCGCCGCGTCCTTCGCCGAGGCCGGCGGCCATGAGGAAATTATCCCAGGCGTGGCTCTCGTAAGGGTCGACAAAGATGGTCCACATGTGCGGGACCATCACGTCGCGGGCGACATTGTAACGATCGCCAAGCAAGCCGCCCTGCCAGCGCACGTCGGCGAGGTCCGGCATATACATGACGGCGTGGGGCGAGCGGGTGGTATCGATCAGGGCCTTCTCGCCCGCCGACACCGCGGAGAAACCCGCGGTCGCGGCCAGCGCGACAAGGACGGAGACGGAGCGGGGCAAATGCATCATCTGGGGATGAGTGGGGGGATTCTAGGTTTGCACAACCTGGCGCACGGCGCGACGCCAGCCTTCGACCAAACGATCGACGGCCGCGGCCTCAAGTCGCGGCGAATAAAGGATCTCCTCGCGGGGACGGGCGCCGAGCGCCTCGACGGTCGGCGCGAGACCGAGCCCGAGCTGGGCGGCGAGCACGGCGCCTAGCGGCGAACAATCCGCCATGGCGGCCACGCGGAGCTCGGCAGCGCAGAGATCGGCGCAAAGCTGCATGAGGAAGGCGCTGGCGGTCGGGCCACCATCTCCGTGCAGCGAGACGAGGGGAACACCCGCCTCGGCGCGCATCGCCTCGAGGGCGTCGCGCACCTGGAAGGCGATCGACTCGAAGGCGGCGCGAGCGATGTGGCGGCGGTCGCTATGGCTGGAGAGGCCAAGGATGGCGGCGCGCGCCTCGGGCCGCCAGTGCGGCAGGCCGAGCCCGGTGAAGGCGGGCACGAGGTGGACGCCGCCGTTGTCGGGCGATGAGAGAGCAAGCTGCTCTAGCGCGGGCACGTCGCTGGCGAAACAAAGCTGGTCGCGCAACCAGGTGAGCGTCGAGGCCGAGGAAATGATGATGCCCTCGAAGGCGTAGGTCGGCCGGCCGGCATGCGACCAGGCGAGCGCGGTGAGCACGCCCTGGGTGGAGAAGCGCGGCGTGGAGCCGATGTTGAGCAGGAGCGAGGAGCCGGTGCCGAAGGTGACCTTGGCGGCGCCGGGCGCGTAGCAACGCTGGGCAAAGAGCGATGCCTGCGAGTCGCCCATCACGCCGCGGATCGGCAAGGGCTGGGAAAGGGTGCCGTCCAGCGTGGTCTCGCCGAAGGAGGAGGAGCTGTCTCGCACCTCGGGGAGCGCGCGAGCGGGGACTTGCCAGAGCGCGCAAAGCTCGTCGTCCCAGACCAGGCGACGGATGTGGAAAAGAAGCGTGCGCGAGGCGTTGGTCGAATCGGTCGCGAAAACGCGCCCGCGGGTCAGACGGTAAACGAGGTAGGCGTCGATCGTGCCGACGAGCGCGGAACCGTCGGCGAGCTTGGCGGCGAGGCCGGCCACGTTGCGCACGAGCCACTGGAGCTTCGAGCCGGAGAAATAGGCATCGAGCTTAAGGCCGGTCTTGGCGTGAACGAGCGGCTCGAGCCCGGCGGCGGCGTGGGCGGAGCAAAACTCGTCGCCGCGGCGACATTGCCAGACGAGGGCGTGGTGCAGCGGGCGACCGGTCTCGCGTTCGAAAACGACCACGGTCTCGCGCTGGTTGGAGATCGAGAGCGAGGCGATCTCGCGCACGCGCGAAGCCTGGCGGGCGAGCAGCGCGCGCAGCGTGGCGAGGGTGTTTTGCCAGATTTCCTCGGCGTCGTGCTCGACCCATCCGGGGCGCGAGTAGAGCTGGCGATGGTCGCGAGATTCGCGATCAAGCGAACGACCGTCGGCGTCGAAGAGGAGGGCCTTCGTCGCGGAGGTGCTTTGGTCGAGGGCTAGGAAAAGCATGGTCGGGTTCCCGGTCGGAGCGGAGTTGGCGGCGACGCAGGCGAGGAATTTAGCGACCGAGCAGGCGAAGCGCGGTGGCGACCAGCCCTTCCATGCTGATGCCGTAGTGACGGAAGAGATCGGCCTGGGCGCCGGTGACGGTGTCCTCGTCGGGGAAGCCGACCATTTCGAATTTCGGCGAAAGCCCCTCGCGCAGCAGCGTGGAGGCGACGGCCTCCCCCACCCCGCCGGCGACCATGTGCTCCTCGACCGTAACGACGGCGCGGCACTCGCGGCCGGCGGCAAGCACGGCGGCGACATCGAGCGGCTTGACGGTGTGGAGGCTGAGGACGCGCGCGGAGATGCCCTTCTCGGCCAGCAGCGCGGAGGCGAGCAGCGCGTGGACGACGGTCTCGCCGTTGGCGATGAAGGCGACGTCGCGGCCAGGGCGCAGCATGAGCGCCTTGCCGGGCTCGAAGCTCGCGCCCGCGGGGGCGAGGTCGAGCATGGCCGCCTTGCCGAAACGCAGGAAAACCGGACGCGTGGCGCGGGCGGCGTAGCGCACTGCCTCGCGGGTCTCGAAGTTGTCGGCCGGGACGAGGATCGTGACGTTGTTGATCGCGCGCAGCACGGCGAGGTCGTGCAGCGAGTGGTGGGTGGAGCCGAGCGCGCCGTAGCTCACGCCCGAGCTGATGCCGACGAGCACGGCAGGAACATTGGAGTAGCAGACGTCATTCTTGATCTGCTCGAGCGAACGCGCGGTGAGGAAGCAGGACGGCGAGACGCCGAAAGATTTTTTGCCGCAGGCGGCGAGGCCGGCGGTGATGCCGACGAGGTTCTGCTCCGCGATGCCGACCTCGACGATCTGCTTGGGCAGGGCCTTGCCGTAGGGGGCGAGTTTGCCGGAGCCGCGAGAGTCGGAGGTGACGGCGACGATGTTGCGGTCCTCGGTCGCGAGAGCCTGCAGCGTGTCGGCGAACTCCTCGAGATTGGCGCGACCTTTTTTGAGGCCGAGCTTGTCCGCCATCAGCCTGGCTGCGGGCGTGAACATGGACGGGGCGGGGGCGCTCATCCGGCGGCCTCCTGGAATCTGCGCTCGGCGGCCTCTAGTTCGGCCAGGGCCTGGACGAGTTCGGTGTCGCTCGGCACGCCGTGGTGCCACTTGGCGACGTTCTCCATGAAGCTCACACCCTTGCCCTTGACGGTGTTGGCGATGACGAAGAGCGGCTTGCCCGGATGCGGCGTGGTGAGCGCGGCGGACAAGGCGGCGTAGTCGTGGCCGTCGACCGAGCGAACCTCCCAGCCGAAGGCGCGCCACTTCTCGTCGAGCGGCTCGTTCGACATGACGTCGCGGGTGTGGCCGGTGATTTGAAGCGTGTTGTGGTCGAGGATGGCGACAAGGTTGTCCAAGCCGTAGTGGGCGGCGGCCATGGCGGCCTCCCAGTTGGAGCCTTCGGCGAGCTCGCCGTCGCCGAGGAGCGTGAAGACGCGATAGCTGGCGGCGTCCATCTTGGCGGCGAGAGCCATGCCGAGGCAGATCGGCAGACCGTGGCCGAGCGCGCCGGTATTCATCTCCATGCCGCGAATTTTCCGCGTGGGATGGCCGACATAGTAGCTCTTGTAGTGGCAGACCGAGGAGAGATCGGCGTCGGGGAAATAACCGCGATCGGCCATGACGGCGTAGAGCGCCTCGACGCAGTGGCCCTTGCTCTGCACGTAGCGATCGCGCGTCGGCGAATCGACCGTTTCGGGCGAGATCTTAAGCACGCGGTTGTAGAGCAGGTTTAGGACATCGAGGCAGGAGAGTCCGCCGCCGGTGTGGCCCGCCCCGGCCTCGTGGATGAGGCGGAGCATGCGCCGGCGAAGGGCAAAGCTCTTCAACGCGAGATCGCGGTCGGTCATGGATAAACGGCGGCGGGCGGGACGGGCAAACGGACGACTAGGCGGGCGGGCGCGGGAGGCTTACTCCTGCGGAGCCTCGTGGTGGTAGACTTCCCAGCCAAGGTAGCGCTCGAAGGCTTCGGCGAGGACCGGGGCGGTGTGCGACGCGTTCATCACGACGTGGTGCTCGAAGCCCTCGCGGCAGACGTGGCGCATGAGCTTTTGGAGCTTGGGCACGCGGGCGACGGCGCGGTTGCCGAAGGTCTTGAGTTCGTCGTTGGTGAGCTCGCCATGGCCGACGTAGGTGCGGATGCGACCGGTGGCGTCGTCGGTGGTGATGCGGCCGTAGGTGAGCGGCGAAGCGGGCGTGCGGCCGTCGAGGGCGCCCCAGGTGTTTTCAACGCCGAGGGTGGAGCCGAGGATGGGCGCGTTGAGGACCTTGATGTCGGGGAGGAAGGACTTGGCCCAGTTGCCGCAATGGAAGAGGACGCACTTGTCGTCGGCGGCGCCATAGTTGTTGTTCCAGTCGACGAGCGCGGAGGGCGAGCTCGAGGCGAGCTGCATCGCATACATCGTGAGCACGCCGGTGACGTCGACCTCGCAGGCGCTGGGCAGGAAGCTTTCGCTCATCATGCTCATCGAGGTGCAGACATTGCAGCCGTGGTTGGCCTGCACGGAGGTCCAGCACTGGATGGCGGTGGCGTCGAGGTGGTTGGCGGCGACGAAGTCGTCGAGCACGATGCCGAGGCGCGCCATCTGGGCGAGCTTGGCGGGCGGGACGGCGGTGGCGTTGGCGTAGGCCTTGATCTCGTCGATCTTCGAGACCAAGAGCTTGTCGCCCTCGCCGATTTTTCCGGCGGCGCCGAGGATCTCGGAGAGGTCCACGGTGGTGACGCTGATGCCGTGGCGCTCGAGGATTTTCTCGGAATAGCGGACGGTGTTGAAGGCGCCCGGGCGGGCGCCGACCGCGCCGATGCGCACGCCGCGCAGGCCGCGGACGACGCGGCAGACCGCGACGAACTTCAGGAGGTCGGCGCGGAAGGACGCGTCGAGCGGGTGCACGACGTGCTTCTCGGTCAGCGAATAGGGGATGCCCGCCTGGCGGAGATTGTTGCAGACGGAAATCTTGCCGCAGAACGCGTCGCGGCGGCGGATGACGTCGAGCTTGTCGAGGTCGTCCGGGTAGCCCTGGACGAGCACGGGCACGTTGAGCCCGGAGATCTTGAGCGTGTCGGCCACGCCCTTCTCGTCGCCGAAGTTCGGCAGGCAAACGAGGACGCCGGCGATCTTGTCGCGATTTCGGCGGAAAAGATCGGCGCACTTGCGGGCGTCGTTGTGGGTTTCGACGCCGCCGAGCTTGGTTTCGGAAGGATCGAGCAGAACGGCCTCGATGCCGAGCTCGCCGAAGAGTTTGACGATGTCGGCGCGCGCCTCGGGCACGAGTTTGTCGGGAAAGAAGTCGCGGTTGCCAAAGATGACACCGAGAGCGACGGGGGCGGGTTTCATGAACGGATAAAAAGCCCCCGCGAAAGCGGCGGGCATGGGTTTGATGCTTAGTTTAGCAAAACTATACCGGATTCTCCTCCGCCCTCTGCCCAAATTCCAGCGGGATCCTAATGCCTTAAGACGAAACCTCGAAGAGCTCGTTGGCCCGGAAAAGCAGGAGAGCAGGAAAAAAAAGTCCGCCGCAGGAGCGCGCGGCGGACTGAAGCGGAGCAGGACGGCCGAACGCCGGCGCGGATCAGGCGCGGCGGCGACGGCGAACGAAGCAACCGCCGAGCGCAGCCATGCCCGCGAGCGCGGCCACGCCGGACGGCTCGGGGATGGCGGAGAAGGCGACGGTCAGGTTGTTGCCCACCACGCTGTAGGTCGGGGTGTAGAGCCCCTGAAGACCGCTGCCGAAGGTGGTGGCGATAAGGCCCACGTCGCCCACGAAGGAAGTGCCGCTCACGAGATTGTAGGAAGAGGCACCGTCCAGAACGCCCGCGGTGACGGCGTCGAAGCGGAAGGTCAGGCCAGAGAAGTTCACCGCGCCGGAGGCGTTGATCAAGTCGCTCGGCCCGGCCGCGGTGGCGGCGAGATCAAAGTCGAGCGTGGCGTTGCTGATGTTCAGCGCCCCGGTCGAAAGCGTGGCGACATCGCCGTCATTCACGCCGGGCGAGAGAATGGAGCCGGCGAGCGCGTTGACCTGGCCGGCGATGACGCCGCTGCCGGCGAGGGTGCCGAGGTTGTTGACGGTGGTTACGGAGGCACTCGTGCCGAGGGCCGAGCCGGAGCCGAAATTCAGCATCGAAGGCGTGGCGGTCAGAATAGTGGTGCCAAAGACCACAAAGCCGTTCGTGCCCGAGATGGAATGAATATAGGAATTAGCGCTCGCTGTGCCTCCGACGTAAACTGGCTGGCCTACCTTTAGGCCGAGCGAGCTTACGGTGTCGGAACCACCCAGCGTGACCTGAATACCCGGGGCGCCGGCCACAGCCACGATCGTCGCGTTGGTCGTGGTGGAAGCCCCCGCCACCAAGCCGCCGGAGACCACGAGCTTAGTCGCGGTCGTGCCATCGCCAACGGTGTTTGTCCCGGTGTGGAACTGGCTGTTAATCAACGCAAGAGAACCCGCGCCTTTTTGAACGAGATTAAGCGGACCATTGGCCACGACAGACAAGGCCGCATCGCCGGAACGGTTGAAGGCCAGCGTGCCGGCGGCCGTGCCTGTGACCACCGGAGTAAGGCTGTTTCCGGGCTCTATGGAGCCGGTGGTGGATCCATTGCCGATTTGGATCGTGCCAGTCGAGGTTATCCTGGTTCCGCCTTGATGAACGTTTGTCCCGGTTAGAACGAGCGTTCCGTTACCGCTCATAGCGAGCACGTTTTTGGAGTCTGCAGCGATGACACCCGAGTTGTCGGCGATGTTGGAAATAACAACGGTGGTGCCCGAACCGGCGAAAGTAGTCACCCGGTTTTTGTCGGTAGCATTGTTGTTGAGGAAATATGATCCCCCAGCCACGCCGAGCGACAAAGTATCGCCGGCGGCGATGTCATTGGTATGCGTCTGGCTGGAGTTCGCGATGATGGTATTGGCCGCAAGGCTCAAGCTGTTGGAACCCTGGGCGCCAACGTTGCGCTGGATGTTGATCGTGCCCTTGGTGATGGTGCGATCTGCGTTCAGCGCCTCCAACACGTTGACCGCGTTCGAGGGACCGCCCAAGGTAAGTGCTCCGCCGCTCGCGGGCCCGAAGGGTTGGTTGCTGTTGATTTGATAAACAGAGCGCAGGCCTTGCACGCCCAGCGTGGTGGCGCCCGTGTAGGTGTTTGTTCCGTCAATCTGGATAACCCCGGTGGCCGCGCGGCTGCCAAAGACAGTTGATCCGACGATGGTGCTATTGCCCAGTGCAACGCCATCGGCGATGGTTCCGGAAAAGACCATCTTGTTGCCCGCCGTGGTGCCGTTGCGGAAAGTAATGGTCGAGTTGGCGGATCCCACCGACAAGTCGACATCGCCAAAGGTGATAGTATTGCCACTGCTGTTATCCACCGTGCGGTTACCTGCGACGGAAGGCGCCAGCTTGCCGGTGATGGAAAGCGAGCTGTTGCCGGCTAGAAAATTCAAGCCGCCCGCGTATGAGACGGGAGCCGAGATGATATTCACGGCGCCTACAGCACCAGTGCTGGTCACGTTTGCGGAAGATGCAAGAAACAGGCTGTTGCTGCCGGTGGACTTTATGGTCGTCGTGCCGTTGCCTGAAGTGTCGCCCAGGGTGAGGGCGCCCAAGCCATTGCTAAGGACAGCGGAAATATTTACGGTTTGAGAAACTCCGCCAAAGCTCCCGCTCACCGTAGCGGAGTCGGACACTGCGGCGCCGGGCGAGCCGGACACGACTCCCCAGGTGGCTGACGTGCCCCAGTCTTGGGCCGTGCTGCCGTCGTTCGGCGCGAGCGTGTAGGCCACGCCGTAGGCTGATGGCAAAGCGAGGCCGGAAAGGCCGAGGGCAGTGATGGCGCCCAGAAGAATGCGATTGGGGTTCTTGGTGGTCATGGGGTGCGGGGGCTGTGAGCTTCTCGTATTAAAAATTCGCGTGGCGCAGGACGGTCCGACGAGGCGAACGACGATGAAAATCGATTAGGGGATCAGGGGTGGAAAGGCGCGGGGAAGGGGGCACCCGGCCTTGGGGAACGCTCGCAGGCCTAGAAAGGAAAGAACTCCGCGCACAAGAAATTAGTAAGATTTTCCGGAAAAATGTCGTGGTTTTGGCCACAACTTACGGTATTATAAGCACCATAATGGTCTCCTTCGATCCCAATCGCCCCGACTTCGCGCCCTACGGATTTTCCTGCGTGCGCTGGACTCCGTCGCCCATGAAGAGGCCGGACCACCACGACGAGATCGAGGTCAACGTGCTCACCGAAGGCTGGGTCACCTATCTCCTCGGCGGCCGCAAGGTGCGCATCGAGGGCGGCCAGCTCGGTGTGTTCTGGGCCGCGATCCCGCACCAGATCGTCGAATTCACCCCGGGCATAAGCTACTTCGTGGCGACGATTCCCCTCGCTTGGTTTCTGCAGTGCCAGCTGCCCGACCGCTTTGTTCAACCTCTGCTGCAAGGCGAGGTGATCCGGCAAAAACTCGCCCCCGACCGCATGCGCCACGACCAGGAGTTGTTCGCGCAGTGGGAGCAGGACCTCGCCAACCCCGAGGATGAAACCCACCGGGTTGTCATGCTGGAAATGGAGGCCCGTCTGCGGCGAATCATTCCCACCTTGCCCACGACGGGCGGAGCCCGCGCGCGGCGCGGCCGCGCGCCGAGCCTTCAAGGCCGCGCGCTAAACAAGGTGGAGCAAATGGCCTGCCTGATCGCGCGGCGCTACACGGAGAAACTCACGGTGGAGGAGATCGGCCGCGATGTCGGCCTGCACCCAAACTACGCGATGGGGCTCTTCAAAAAGACCTTCGGCACGACCCTGATCGACTATCTCACGCACCACCGCGTCTCCCACGCGCAACGCCTCCTCGCCACCACCGACGAGAAAATCGTCGAGATCGCCTTCGCCTCGGGCTTCCACTCGATCAGCCGCTTCAACGAAGCCTTCCGCAAGGAGTGCGGCTGCACGCCGCGCGCCTACCGGCTGCAACACGCCGCGCGAGCTTAGCGGCAAGCCAAGACCGCGCCGCAATACGTCCCAAACAACCGCGCGCCGGCCTTGCTACCCCGGGACCCAGGTCCAAGATCAAACCCTTCACACGCGCCACATGCACGAGACCTCCAATCCATTTGATTCCGTAGAAGACGCCATCGCGGCCATCGCCGCCGGGCAACTCGTCATCGTGGCCGACGACGAGGACCGGGAAAACGAGGGCGACCTCATCATGGCGGCGTCGAAGGCGACGCCCGAGACCATCAATCTCATGATCCGCCACGGCAGCGGCATCGTCTGCGTGCCGATGCTGGGCCACCAGCTGGATCGCCTGGGTCTGGGCCCGATGGTCGCCAGAAATCGCGAGGTTCAGCGCACCGATTTTGCCGTCACCGTCGACGCCTCCGAAGGCATCAGCACGGGCGTCAGCGCCTATGATCGCACCGTGGCGATAAAGATTCTCGCCGATCCCGCCTCCCGGGCAGACCAGCTGGTCCAGCCCGGCCACGTGTTCCCGCTTCGCGCCCGCTACGGCGGCGTGCTGGAACGCGCCGGCCACACCGAGGCCGCGGTCGATCTCGCCATGCTCGCGGGCCTGGAGCCCGCCGGCGTCCTCTGCGAACTCGTCAACGACGACGGCACGATGCAGCGCCTCCCGGAACTCGTGGAGTTCAAGCGTCGCTTCAATCTGAAGATGATCTCGATCGAGCAGCTCATCGCCTACCGCCTGAAGCAGGATCTGCTGGTCGAGAAGGTCGCGGAGGGCCCGCTCCCGACCGCCCATGGCACTTTCACCGCCCACGTTTTCCGCAGCCGGCTGGACAAGCGGCATCATCTCGCCCTGACCCTCGGCGCCCCGGAGAAGAGCGACGCCGCCCTGGTTCGGGTTCACAGCGCCAGCGTGCTCTCGGACGTGTTTCAGGCCGGCGGCCCGTCTTCCGACGCGCTTTCCGCGAGCCTGCGCGCCATCGCCAAGCAAGGCTGCGGCGCGGTCCTCTACATGGAGCCCGCCAACCCGGGCGAAGCCTTGATCCGGCGTCTCGCCTCCGACCGCGGCGGCGCGGCCGACGCCACCCCGCCCATGGACCTTCGCGACTATGGCATCGGCGCCCAGATCCTTCGCGCCCTCGGCCTCAAAAAAATCCGCCTGCTCACCCGCAATCCGCGCAAGGTGGTAGGCCTGGAGGCCTACGGCGTCGAGCTGGTGGAACAGATTCAGCTCTCCGCCTGAGCGGCCCGAGCCGGGCGCAAGGCCCGGCCGGGAAGGCGCGTAAAAAAATCCCGCGAAGAATCCGCATTCGCGCGGCCCTTGAGCGATGCCGGCGACACGCGAAGACCGGACTTCGCCCGCGTAAAAGGCACGAGCCGATCTTAGATTACCGTGCAATCATGCGCCGAGAAAGGGAGACCCGGACGGCTCCTCAGGCTACTATGGACGCCTACGGGCCCAAACCCCGGCTCGTCCGCGAAAAACATCCCCCGTGGACGCAACTTTCGCGACTGGGCCCCGTCTTTGTATCCCAAGGCCCCGCCCCCGCCATGATTCCCCGCCCCCTCCGCCGGCTCTGCCTTTTGGCCGCCGTCCTCGTTCTCCCGCTTCGCGCCGGGGAAGCAACGCCCTCGCCAGATCCCGCGCTTCTGCAACGCGCCGAGAAAATCGTGGCTCCCTTGAGCCTGGCCGACCCCGCCCAGAACTTGCGCGTCCGCGATCAAGTGGCCGCCCAATACGCCGCGCTGCGCGTCGTCCACGAGGCCCGCGATGCCGCGATCCAAGCCGCGCGCAAACAGGACGGCGCCGACAAGGCCGCGATCAATGCCGCCGTGCAAAGCGCCCGCGACACCGCCACCGCCCGCCAGTGCGAGCTGCACTATGCGTTTCTCGCGCGGCTCGCCGCCGACCTTTCCTCCGCCCAGATCGAAAAGATCAAGGACGGCATGACCTACGGCGTCCTGCCCAACACCTACCGGGTTTACCAGGAGATGCTCCCCGACCTGAAACCCGAGCAAAGCGCGCAGATCCTCGCCTGGCTCACCGAGGCCCGCGAACACGCGATGGACGCCGGATCCTCCCAGGAAAAGCACGCCTGGTTCGGAAAATACAAGGGCAGGATAAACAACTACCTCTCAAAGGCCGGCTACGACATGAAGAAGGCCGAACGCGACATGTTTGCCCGAAAGAAAACGCCCGAAGCCGCCTCGAACTAAACCCCGCCCGTCCCCGCCGCCCCACGCCAGATGAAAAACCGCCCCCGCCCCGCTCCCCGCGCGCTTCTCGCCGCCTTCGGACTTCTCCTCGCAGCCGACGCCTTTGCGCAAGGCTACCCGCGCATCCCCGCCGAGATCCAAAACTCGGCCGACGCCAAGCGCGCGGTGGACGCCCGGCGCGCCCGGGACCTGTGGGCCTCGCAACAGGCCGAACTCGCCGCCTGGGCCGCGAAAGGAAAACCCTACTTGCCCGGCGCGGAAAAGCCCTCCGACCTGCCGCAAGCGAACATACCCGCCTTCCCCGGCGCGGAAGGCGGCGGCATGTATTCGTTCGGCGGCCGCGGCGGCCGCGTCTTCGTGGTCACCAACCTCAACGACTCCGGCCCGGGCTCCTTCCGCGAGGCCTGCGAGGCCGTCGGCCCTCGTGTCGTCGTCTTCAACGTCGCCGGCATCATCCGCCTCGAGAACCGCATCGTCATCCGCGCGCCCTACATCACCATCTCCGGCGCCACCGCCCCCGGCGACGGCGTCTGCATCGCCGGCAACACCGTCGAACTCGAGACCCACGACGTCCTCATCCGCCACATGCGCTTTCGCCGCGGCGCCCTCGACGCCACCGAACGCAACGACTCCATCGGCGGCAATCCCGTCGGCAACATCATGATCGACCACGTCTCCGCCTCCTGGGGCCTGGACGAGAACATGTCGATGTATCGTCACATGCATGACCACGACGGCGACCCGAAGACGCCCGAGCGCAAGCTGCCGACGGTCAACATCACCATCCAGAACTCGATCTTCTCCGAAGGCCTCAACACCTACCACCACGCCTTCGGCTCCACCATCGGCGGCGCGAACAGCACCTTCCACCACAACCTCTGGGCCTGCAACACCGGCCGCAACCCCAGCGTCGGCATGATCTACGACTTCACCTTCGTGAACAACGTGATCTTCAACTGGCGCCACCGCACGATCGACGGCGGCGACCACCGCAGCTTCTACACCATCGTAAACAACTACTTCAAACCCGGCCCCGGCACGCCCGACAACGACGTCTCCTTCCGCATCCTCAAGCCCGAGTCCGAACGCTCCAAGACCGTCCAGGACAACTTCGGCAAAGCCTACGTCGCCGGCAACATCGTCGAAGGCAACGAGCGCGTCACCCGCGACAACTGGGACGGCGGCGTTCAACCCGACGTGAAGAAAAAGCCGCTGCCCGAAGCCCTCGCCTCCATCCGCGCCGACGCCCCCTTCGCCCACGCGCCCCTCTCCATCCAGAGCGCCACCGACGCCTACGCCACCGTGCTGGCCAACTCGGGCGCCACCCTGCCGCGTCGCGACGCCGTGGATACGCGGGTAGTCGGGATGGTAGTGAGCGGCAAGGTCGGCGAGGCCCGCGCCACCGCCGAGGACTCCGCCCGCGCCGCCGCCGTCGGCTACGCGGAGAAGTGGGTAAAGGAACTCGAAGAGGGCGTGACCAAGGGCTTCATCACCAATCCCGCCCAAGTCGGCGGCTACCCCGAATATCGCGGCGAGCCCTACCGCGACGCGGACGGCGACGGCATGCCCGACTCGTGGGAAAAGGCCCACGGCTTGAATCCGAAGAACGCGTCCGACGCGTCCGACGACCTCAACGGCGACGGCTACACCAACATCGAGGACTTCATCAACGGCCTCGATCCCCGTGCGCCCAAGACCGACTGGACCGACTTGAAGAACAACGTCGACCCGCGCGCGAGGCCCGCGGCCGCTTCGCGCTGATCCTGGCCCCAACCTCTCATACGAACGCCTCGCCTTTCCCGGCGGGGCGTTCGCGCGCCGTCCCCGGCAACCCTGCTTTCCTCCCCATGCGCCTGCCCCGCCTTTTGCTCGGACTCGTCGTCCCCTTCCTCGCCGCCTGCTCGACCGAGCCGTCCGCGCCTCGTTTGAAAGCGGAAAATTCCGCTCCGGTCTCGGCCGCCTCCCCCGCGTCGGCCTCCTCCAAAAACACCCGCAACATCCTCGCCGCGCTCAAGATCGCCGACCCGGCGCACGAGGCCCGCGTCCGCGAGCTTCTCGACGCCCACTTCTCCGCCCTCTCCGCCTGGCACCGCGACCACGGCGCCCGCCTGAAGGAGCTCTGGCGCGAATTTGACGAGGCCCGCTCCGCCAAGGACACGCCCGCGGCGGACGCAGCGCTCAAAAAGATCGGCGAAGTCTACGCCGGCTTTCGCCCCTCCCGCGAAAAAACCTTCGCCGCGCTAGGCGCGATTCTCACGCCGGCGCAGATCGAAAAAATCGAGGACGTCCTCACCATCGACAAGGTCTCCGTCACTTACGGCGCCTACCTCGAGATTTTCCCCGGCCTAAGCGATGAGCAGAAAGCCGTCGTCCTGCGCGAACTGAAGTCCGCCCGCTCCGAGGCGATCGACGCCCTCGCGATGACGGAGAAGTCCGCCTTCTTCAAAAAATACAAGATCCGCATCGAGGAAGGCTACTTTCCCACCCAAGGCATCGACCCGCAGAAATACCGCCGCATCTTCGCCGCCCGCGCCAGCGCCGCCACCCGTCTCTGGTATGAGCAGCCCGCCGCCAAGTGGGAGGAAGCCCTCCCCGTCGGCTCCGGCCGCCTCGGCGCCATGGTCTTCGGCGGCACCGCCGAGGAGCGCATCCAGTTCAACGAAGACACGCTCTGGACCGGCAAGCCGCACAACTACGTGCGCGCCGGCTCGGCCGAGATCGTGCCGCAGGTCCGCGCTCTGCTCGCCGAAGGCAAGGTCACCGAGGCCCAGGACCTCGCCCGCGCCAAGATGCTCAGCGATCCGGTCCGCCAAAAGGCGTATCAGGCTTTTGGCGACATCCGCCTCTCCTTCCCCGGTCACGAGGCCGCGACAAACTATCAGCGCGAACTCAACCTCGACAGCGCCGTCGCCACCACCCGCTACGAAGTCGACGGCGTCACCCACACCCGCGAGGTGATCGCCAGCTACCCGGACAACGTCATCGCCGTCCGCATCACCGCCAACCAGCCCGGCAGGCTCCGCTTCGGCGTTCGCCTCGATTCGCCGCACAAGGAATCCGCCTCCGCCGCCTTCGTTTCCACAGATGGAAGCTCGCAAATCCGCCTGAGCGGCCAAGTGCAGGCCGACGGCATGCGCTTCATGTCCGTCCTGCGCGTGCTCGCCGAGGGCGGCGCCGTCCGCGCCGAGGGCGGCAGTCTTTCCGTCGAAGGCGCCGACTCCGCCACGCTCCTGCTTGTCGCCGCCACCAATTTCAAAACCTGGGAAGACATCTCGGGCGATCCCGCAGCCCGCTGCGCCTCCTATCTCGACGCCCTAGCCGGAAAAACCTACGCCGCGCTGCGCGAGACCCACCTTGCCGATCACCGCAAACTCTACCGCCGCGCCAGCCTCGATCTCCCCAAGACCGACGCCGCCGCCCTGCCCACCGACGAGCGCGTGCGTCGCGTGCGCAAGGCCGGCAACCTCGACGCCGATCCCGCTCTCGCCGCCCTCCATTTCAACTACGGCCGCTATTTGCTCATCGCCTGCAGCCGTCCCGGCACCCAGCCCGCCAATCTCCAGGGCGTGTGGAACGAGCTCCTCAATCCGCCGTGGGAGGGAAAATACACCACGAACATCAACTTCCAGATGAACTACTGGATCGCCGAGCTCACCGGCCTCGGCGAATGCCACGAACCCTTCTTCGCCGCCGTCGACGACCTTCGCGTCAGCGGCGCCCGCACCGCAGAGCAGCTCTACCGCAGCCGCGGCTGGGTCCTGCACCACAACTTCGACCTCTGGCGCGGCACCGCCCCGATCAACAACATCGACGGACTCTGGCCCACCGGCGGCGCCTGGCTTTGCCAGCACCTCTGGGAGCGCTGGCTCTTCACCCGCGACCGCGACTTCCTCGCCAACCGCGCCTACCCCGCCATGCGCGAGGCTTCGCTCTTCTTCGTCGACTACCTTGTGCGTGACGAGAAGACCGGCTGGCTCCTCACCTCGCCTTCCCATTCGCCCGAGCAGGGCCCGACCACCGTCGGCCCGACGATGGACAACCAGTTGATCCGCTTCCTCTGGACATCGACCATCGAGGCCGCGCGCGAGCTGAACCGCGACGCCGACTTCGTCGCGCAGCTTGAAGGCCTGCTGCCCAAACTCCCGCCCAACCAGATCGGCAAGCACGGCCAGCTCCAGGAATGGCTGGAGGACGTCGACACACCGAACAACAACCACCGTCACATGTCGCCGCTCTGGGCTCTTTACCCCGGCGCCGACATCACGCCCTCCGACCCCAAGACCTTTGCCGCCGCCAAGCTCCTCCTCGAGTGGCGCGGCGACGGCTCCACCGGCTGGAGCTACGCCTGGCGCATGCCGCTCTGGGCCCGCGTCGGCGACGGCGAGATGGCCTACCGCCAGTTCGGTCTGCTTCTCGCCAAGCGCACCCTGCCCAACCTCTTCGACCTTTGCGGCCCCTTCCAGATCGACGGCAACTTCGGCGCACCCGCCGGCGTAGTGGAGATGTTGTTGCAGAGCCACCGGCGCGACGCGAATGGCGCCGCGCTCATCGAGCTGCTCCCCGCCCTGCCCAAGGCCTGGCCGCAAGGCGGCGTGAAAGGCCTCCGCGCCCGCGACGGCTTCGAGCTCGATATCGAATGGAAGGACGGCGCGCTCCAACGCGTCACCATCCGCTCCAAGCTCGGCCGTCCCGCCACCGTTCAGCTCGGCGGAAAGTCCTCCGCGCTCGCGCTCGCCGCCGGCGCCAAGACCACCCTCGGCCCGGATCTCAATCCCCTTCGTTAACTTCGCCCATGCCCGTCCCCTCTTCCGCCCAGCGCAGCCGCCTCGCGGCCGTCTCCGCCCTCTTCGCCGCGATATGCTCGCTCTACGCCGCCGAGCTCAGGGTCGACATCAACAACAGCGGGCGCCCGATCCAAGAGGGCCTCGATCCCGCCTTCACGCCGTGGTCGGATAACGCCTCCTGGCTATCCAACGGCGACAAGACCTCCGCTCGCTTCGGCGATGTCGAGGTGACGCTCTCCCGCGTCGGCAAGGTCGGCGGCGGCCTGCAGACCGGCTACTGGAAGGGCGGCATCCAGAACCGCGAGAGCAACCTGAAGCTCACCGCCGACGGCCTCAAAATCGCCGACGGCGAGTCGGGCGCGCAGCTTGAGATGCGCATCGCCGGCCTCACGCCCGGCCCGCACACGCTCCTGCTTTATCTCAACAGCTGGGACGACACGCCCTCCGCCGCGCCCTTGGACATCTCGGTCGACGGCGCCAAAGTCGTCGACAATCTCGCCGTCTCGACGCGCGTCACGGACAACACCCGCGCCGCCACCGCCTACCTCACCGTGCAAGCTCAGGCCGGTCGCGAAGTCGTGGTCTTGATCGAGGCCGACAACCGCTCCTCCGCCAAGAGCCGCAACGTCCACTTAAACGGCTTCGAGATCGATACCGCCAACCCCAAGGCGCAGGCCAGCCGCCCCAGCCCCGCCTACGCCGACGAACACGTCGACGCCGACCGGGGCGGCGTTTCGCTCGGCTGGACCAGCGCCGTCGCCGGCGCGGCGTCGCATGATGTCTACTTTGGCACCGATGCCAACGCCGTGCGCTCCGCCACCCGCGCCTCCGCGGAATTCAAAGGCAACGTGAAGGGCAACGAACGCCAGGTCGACGGGCTCAAGAGCTCGCTCACCTATTATTGGCGCGTCGATTCCGTCGCCGCCGACGGCAGCGTGACCAAGGGCTCCCTCTGGTATTTCCGTCCCCGCCAACTCGCCTTCCCCGGCGCCGAGGGTTACGGCCGCTTCGCCCGCGGCGGTCGCGGCGGCGTGGTTGTGAAGGTGACCAACTTGAACGACAGCGGCCCAGGCAGCTTGCGCGATGCGATCGAGGGCGACTACGGCCCGCGCACCGTCATCTTCGACGTGAGCGGCCTCGTCACGCTCAAGCGTGACATCATCATCGACGGATCGCGCCCCTACATCACCGTCGCGGGCCAGACCGCTCCGGGCAAAGGCATCTGCATCAAGCGCGAGCAGTTCGGCCTGAACGGCGCCCGCGACGTGGTGGTGCGCTTCATTCGCATCCTGGTGGGCCAGGAGAACGGCGAGACCCAAAACGCCACCGGCATGTCCGGCGTCGACCACTGCATCATGGACCACGTCTCGTTTGGTTGGGGCCAGGACGAGGGCATCAGCTCGCGCGGCGCGAAGAACATGACGCTCCAGCGCAGCCTTTGCGCCGAAATGCTGAACATTGCGGGCCACAAGAACTACAAGCCCGGCACGGCCCACGGCTACGCCGCCAGCATCGGCGGCGACATCGCCTCCTTTCACCACAATCTGCTCGCCCACAACGAGGGTCGAAACTGGAGCATGGCCGGCGGTCTCGACGGCGAGGGCCGCTACGCGGGGCGCCTCGATATCTTCAACAACGTCGTCTACAACTGGGGCAAACGCACCACCGACGGTGGCGCGCACGAGGTCAATTTCGTCAACAACTACTACAAGCCCGGCGCAGCCAGCACCCACTTTGTCGCGTTGACCGCCAACTACGGCGGCTTCCCCGGCACGCAGCGTTATTACGTCTCCGGCAACATCATGCCCGGCAAATTCGATGAGAACAGCCAATCCAAGGCCCGCGCCGTCGCGCTCGAGGGCAAGGGAGGCGTCCTCCCGGAGAACTCGAATCCGCCCTACCGCGCCTGGGCCGACGCGCCTTTCTTCCCCTCGCACGCCGTGATCCACACCGCGCGCAACGCCTACAAGCAGGTGCTCTCCGACGTCGGCTGCAACCAACCCATGCAGGATGACCACGACGCCCGCATCATTCACGAGACCCTGACCGGCACCTACAAATACAAGGGCGCCGGCCCCTTCGGCGGAAAACCCGGCCTGCCCAACACGACCGACGATGTCGGCGGCTGGGAAGACTACGGCAACGAGACCCGCGGCGCCGGCTGGGACAGCGACGGCGACGGAATGCCGGACTGGTGGGAAACGGTCAAGGGCCTCAATCCGCACTCCGCGGCCAAGGATTTCTCCGAGTCCAACGCCGATCCCGATGGCGACGGCTTCACCCAACTCGAGGACTACCTGAACTGGGAAGCCGAGCCCAATGTCGAGTGCCCGGCGAACGGCTCGATCGAGATTGATCTTCAGGCGCTGACGCGCGGCTACACTGAAAAACCCGTCTACACGATCAGCGCAACCAACGGCGGCGCCGTTACGCTCGTCAGCAAGGCTCTCGCGCGCTTCACGCCCGCCGCGTCCGGCGCGGCGCTCGGCGGCTTCACCTTCACCGTGACCGACGCCGCCGGCGACTCGATGACGCGCAAGGTCAGCGTGCAAATCGTGGGTCGGTAAGGCCCGGCCGCATCTTGGGCGGGAGCGACATCTTCTCGTCGTCCCCGCTTTGCGCGATCCGGCTTTGCGGCGCCGCGGGCCCAAATCCTGCCGCGCCCCAAGTCGCGGACCCGGGACGGGCGCGAGTCGAAAAACCACGCCAAATCCCACGCGCCGTGGATCGACGGGAAGCGTGGACAGGTTAAGGAATTCCCCCTGCTTTCCTTATCCGATGCCCCTTCCCATCTCCCCGCAAAAAGCCCTTCGCGAGTGGAAGCTCTACCTTTTCGTCGTCCCTGCGCTGCTGCTCATCGCGACGTTCTCCTATTTTCCCGCCGCCTCCGCGGTCTACCACAGCTTCTTCGACTGGCAGGGCGGCGACAACAAGCAGTTCGTGGGACTGGACAACTTTCGCCGCGTGCTCGACGACGCGGTGCTGTGGGATTCGTTCAAGACGGTTTCGGTCCTGATCGTCTTCAACCTGTTCAAGATGATCCCCTCCATCGCGATGGCCGTGCTGATCCACCGGCTCATAAGCGATCGCGCCCAATACCTCTATCGCGTGCTGCTCGTCGTGCCGATGATCGTGCCGGGACTGGTCACGCTCTTCATCTGGAAATTCTTCTTCGATCCGAATCTCGGCGTCCTGAACAACATCCTGGATTTCACCGGCCTGAAGTCGCTGCTCGTCCACCTCGACGGAGTTTTTGGCTGGAACGTCTTCTTCGAAAACGCGCCGGTGGGCTGGCTCTCCCAGCCCGAACTCATCCTGCCCTCGCTCTTCATCTGGGGCTTCCCGTGGATAGGCGCGGTGGGCGTGCTCATCTACCTCGCGGGCCTGCAAAGCATCGGGCAGGAGGTCTACGAGGCCGCCGAACTGGACGGCATAGGGCCCTTCAAAAAATTCCTCTACATCGAGCTGCCGCTGATTCTCACCCAGGTGCGGCTTTCGCTCGTGCTGCTCATCATCGGCACGCTCCAGGGCTACGGGCTGCAACTGCTCTTGCTCGGGGAGGCGGGCGGACCGGGCGGCCGCGGCATGGTGCCGGGCCTGTGGATGTATAACCGGGCCTTCATCGCGGGCGAGTTCGGCTACGCCTGCGCGGTGGGCATGATCCTTTTCGTGTTCATCCTTTGCCTGACTTACGTGAACAACAAATACGTGAGGGTCGAAAAGTGAGCGGCGCGCTGAAAGACTCGGTGGGCTCGCGCCGGAAGAGAGACTGGCCCAAGCATCTCGTCATCCTGGCCTTCCTCTGCATCGAGCTGTTTCCGCTCTACATGATGATGCAGGTGTCGCTGAAGGACAACGCGTCCTTCATCCAGAGCCCGTGGGCGCCCTCGCCGCCCTACCGGGTCTCCGAGACTTATCAGGACGGCGAAGGCGCGACTCGCACCCAGGAACGCGTCGCCCGGTGGGGCGAGGTGCTTGAAGGGAAGGTCGTGGCGCCCAAGGGAGATCCCGACTTCAAGGGCGGGGATCTGGCCTTCGACCCCGGCGTGTATCGGTTCTCCAACTGGATCCACGGTTTCAAACTGATCGGGCCCTACATCGCCAACACCTTCTTCGTCGCCGCGACCGGAACCGTCGCCTCGCTATTTCTCTCCGTCCTGGCCGCGTATTTCTTCGCCCGATACAAGATGCCTTTCTCCGGCGTCCTGTGGGGCGCGTTCATGCTCCTGATGCTTCTCCCCGGGGTGGCCAACATCGTGCCGCTTTTCGCACTGCTCAAGGAGCTCTCCCTGCTGAACACGCTCTGGGCCCTGATCGTGGTCGGCATCGCCGGAGGCCAGGTCTTCAATCTCTTTGTCCTGCGAAACTTCATCGAGGACCTGCCGAAGGATTTGTTCGAGGCGGCGGAAATCGACGGAGCCTCGCACTTTCAGCAGATCATGAACGTGGTGATCCCCATGTCCGGCCCCATCCTCGGCACGCTCGCCATTCTCAGCTTTCTGGGGAAGTGGAACGATTTCCTGCTGCCCCTGATCGTCCTGCGCGACAAGGAGCTCTTCACCCTCGGGGTGGGCCTCATCTACCTCGACGGGGAGTATGTGAAGCAGTGGGGCCAGATCATGGCCGCCTACTCCATCGCCTCGATCCCGCTGGTCGTCATTTTCCTCTTCTGCATGCGGCTCTTCGTGCGCGGCCTCTCCGCCGGCGCGATCAAGGGCTGATCCCGGAAACGCCGGCGGAGCAAAACGAAAAAGCCACCCGGCCCTCGGCGTATTCACGCCGGAACCGGGTGGCTCTGGATCAACGCGGGCGGCGCGCCGCGGAAGCGCGTCACTTCGGCAGCGCGAGGCCGAAGGGCTGGTCGGACAGGTAGACGCGGTAGTTTTTGACGCGTCCCGGGCGGGAGTTGTCGCCCGCGCGCGCCAGATAGCGGATGCCGCCGATCTCCACGCGCTCGCCCAGATCGATCACGATGCGGTGGGGGTGGGGCGTGGCGCGATTGTCGGAGTAGGCGGTGTGCCAGTGGGTGTTGGGCTGGCCGTCGAGGATGTTCTCGGCGTAGCCGGGCTCGGACGCCAGCTCCTCGCTGTCGGCCCAGATCACCTTCCAGGCGGACTTGGAAAGCACTCGCCCGGAGACGTCGAGCGCGTCGAGTTCGCTGATCGCCGCATGTTTGCCGCCGTCGTGAGCGTCGACCACCTCGAAGGCGAGATAACGGCCGGTCGCGGGACGTTCGGCGCGCGCGCTCTGCCACTCGGGCTCGGCGCGGAATTCGCCGGAGAGGGCGGCGGAGAGGCCCGCCGCTTCGAAGGCGCCCTGGGCGCGGACCGCGCGGGCGAAATCGAGCTCGAGGCGGAGCTGGTCGAGGATGGGCTTGGCCAGGCCGGCGAGCTCGGGCTTGGCCGGGCCGATCATGTCGAGCACCACGACTTCGTTGCGCCCGACGCGCAGCCACGGGGCGGGCACATACATGGTCTGCTGCGGGCCGATGTTCCAGAAGCGACCGAGGCAGTGGCCGTTGATCCAGACGAGTCCCTTGCCCCAGGAGCGAACGTCGAGGAAGGTGTCGGCCGTTTGGGTCAGTTCGAAGGAGCCGCGCCAGAAGGCGGGTCCGGAGACCGCGGCGGCGGAGGCGGCGGGCGCGTAGCGCAGGGAGGCGAGGTTGGCGTCGTCGAGCTGGAAGGGGTGCACGCGCCAGTCGCGAAGCTCGGCCGCGGCGGCGCCGTCGGCGGCGAATCGCACCGGGGCGTGGATGCCCTTCCGGTCGAAGACCTCGCGGCCGAAGTTCACGCGGCCCATGGCCTCGACCACGATTTCGAGACGGGCGTCGGCGGCGCGCGCCGGCAGGGCGATCTCGTAGCGGCGCGAGCGGCGGTCGAACACGCCGACCTGGCGGCCGTCGACGAAAACCCAGCCGAAGTCGTGCACGGCGGCGGCGGAGAGGCGGCCGGCCGGGCCGGCGGGCAGCGTGGTCGCGTAGACGGCCATCCCGCGGCTCTGGTCGTAGGCCTCGAAGTGCGGCGGCGAGGCGAAGGTCCGCGGCGCGGGCAGGTTGCCCAGCACGGGCGCGACCTCGGAGAGGACGAAGGACGGGACGGCGGCCACGGGATTGGCGGCGGGCGGGGACGTGATGCTCTCGCCGGGCTGTAGGTGCTTGGCGAATACATCGCGGATGGCGTCGAACTTGGGCGTCACCCAGCCGGCCTCGCTGATCGGCGCGTCGTAGTCATAGCTGGAGGTGTCGGGCAGGAATGGGCGGTCGGCGCCGGACCAGAAACCGAAGGAGGTGCCGCCGTGGGCCATGTAGATGCTGAACGAGTGGCGGTGGGTCAGCATGTAGTCGAGGTCGGCGGCGATGGGCTCGGGCGCGCCGGTGGCGTGCTTGCGGCCCCAGACGTCGAACCAGGCCGGGTAATACTCGCCGTTCATGAGCGGGCCGGTCTTCTGGAACTTGCGCAGGATCTCGAAGGATTTCTTGGCCGCGCCCTGGCCAAAGTTGACCACCTGGAAAAGATCGTCGCGGAGGCCGTTGGCGATAGCGCCGGCGGGGTTGCAGGCGAAGAGGGGCACGTCGAAGCCGCCGTCGAGCAGGGCCTGGCGCAGCGCGCCCATGTAGGCCGCGTCGTCTCCGTAGGAGCCGTATTCGTTCTCGACCTGCACCATGAGGAGCGGGCCGCCGCGGGTCACCTGCCAGGGGGCGAGCACGCGGCCGACCTCCTTGAGAAAGCGAACCGCGGGCTCGAGGAAGCGGGGGTCGGTGGTGCGCAGGCCGATGTCGTCGTGCTTCAGCAGCCACCAGGGCAGGCCGCCCATCTCCCACTCGGCGCAGGAATAGGGGCCGGGCCGCAGGATGACCCACAGGCCCTCCTCCTGGGCGATGCGGCAAAACTCGGCGACGTCGGCCTGGCCGGACCAGTCGAACTTGCCCTCCTGCCACTCGTGGAAATTCCAGAACAGGTAGACGCACACCGTGTTCAGGCCCATCGCGCGGCACATCTGCAGGCGGTGGCGCCAGTATTCGCGCGGCACGCGCGGGAAATGGATCTCGCCGCAGCGGATCACGAAGGGACGGCCGTCGAGGAGGAAGTCCTCGTCGCCGATGACGAAGGTATGCTTGGGCATGGAGGGAGAAGACACTTCCGCGGCGCGGGCCGGGGCAAGAAGCGCGAGCAGGACGAGGAGAAAGGAGAGGGAGCGGGGCATGGGTGTCTAAGAAACGCGAAACTCAGTCCTTTATCGCCACGTCGGCGGGCAGATTTTCTCCGGACCAGAGCCGGCGCTGGGTCCAGGACGCGGCGGGCGCGGTCCAGAACGCGTCGTCGGCCGGCAGGCCCAGGTGAAGCAGACCCACGGTGCAGAGATAGATGCTGCCGGAGTTGATGTAGACTTCGGCTTGGGCGGGTTGGGCGCCGACGACCCCCACCCGCAGCCAGCCTTGCTCGTCGAAAGTGCCGGGGGCCTCGATCATGCGGGCGATGACGGCGTGGAGGGCGGAGCGCACCGCGCCGGGCTCGACGCCGGCGGGCAGACGATGGCGCAACGCGGCTTGGGAAAGAACCTGGAGGGCGCCGAAACGGTAGGTGGAGGAACGGCCGAGAATGGGAAAGGTGCCCTCGGGCGAGATCAGGCGCTCCTGCACGTCGGCCTGGCGACGGAAGCGCTTCTCGATCAATTCGAGGTGGTGGCCCGGCTCCCGGTTGTGGCGGGCGCAGACCTCCAGCACCTCCCAGAGCATGGGCTGGATGACGAAAGCGTTGTAATAATCCGCGTGGAAGCGCGGGCCGTCGCCGTAGGTGCCGTCGCCGACATACCACTCGAGGTGGCGGCGCACGGCGTAGTCGATCGGCCCCATCTCGCACTCGCCGGTGAATTCGAGGAGCGCGGCCTCGACCATGGCGCTGAAGAGGAGCCAGTTGCTTTCGCCGGGCTTGATGGCGCGGGTCGCCTTCAGGGCGGCGACGACGTTGGCGCGCGTCTCGGCGTCGAGACGTCCCCAGAGCTGGCGCGGGGCGCGGAGCAACCCTTGGGCGAGAAAGGCGGTGTCGACGAGCGGCTGGCCGCCCTCGCGAAAATTAAGGAAGCCCGGCGAGGCCGGGTTCGTGGCGTGCGCGATGGAGCGGACGGCGAGGCCGATGTATTCCTCGCGCAGGCGGCCTTCGGCGTCCTCGCCGGGACCGAGCTCGAGCCAGGGCGCGGCGCCGGCGAGCACGCGGCCGAGGGCCTCGAGCGGGGCGAAGCGGTTGCGCGCGCCGGGGATCTGGGGCAACCGTTCTTTCAGCGCGGGCTCGGCGCCGGCGCGGAGCACGGGGCCGGCGAGACGCTGCATGACCTCGATCTGGTAGGCGCGCTGGGCGGGACCGGCCGCTTCGGGAGCGGGAGCGGCCACAAGGCCGGGACCCGGGGGGAAAAAAGCGGCGGCGATGCCCAGAAACAGGAAGGAGAAGGCGGTTTTCATCGGGGTTGAGAAGAGAGCGAAGGGAGGGAAACTAGGAACCGATGCGGGCGGCCCCGCCGATGTCGGCGTCGGGCAGTTCGTAGAGCCGGAGCTCCACGGGCGGCGGGGCCTTTTCACGGGGCCGGTCGCGATTGCGCGGGAGGGTTTCCCAACGCAGCACCCAGCGGCGGCCGTCGGCGCGGGAGACGGCGGTTTGCACCTCCATCCCGGGCAGGCCGGAGCTCGGCGCGGACAGGGAGGCGGGCAAGGCGCCCGACGGAGGCGGCAACAGGGCGAGCGGGCGAAGCGTGGCGGGGTCGAGGCGCCAGCGTCCGGAGCCGGGCGCGTGCGTGGTGGAAAAGTCGACCAGCAGCGATTGATCGGGCTGCAAGGTGGCGGCGCCGAGCGTCACCTCGGCCGCGATGGAGCCGCCGCCGGAGAAGTTCCAGCGGAAGTCCCAGTCGCTGATTTGCACGCTCTTCCAAGCGGCCCCGGCGTCGGGACGGGCGGCGTAGGCCTGGGAGCGACCGGCCGCGTCGTAGCGGTGATAAACGACGATGGGACGATGGTCGCGATCGAAACCGAGGTTGAAGGTCATGTTGATCAAGCCGCCCTTCACCGGCGCGGGGTCGACCACCTCGCCCTTCGCCTGGGTGATGGGCAGGGGGATGGGCGTGCCGTCGCTTTTCTCCCAGCTAAGCAGGTCGCGACTGCGTGCGTAGGACAGGGTGTGGTTGGTCGAGCAGTCGGGCGTCTCGCGCCACATCCAGATGAGATGGAAGCGGCCGTCGGGCCCGAGCACGGGATTGATGGCGTAGGCGTTGCGCTCGCCCTCGCCGTCCAGCAGCGGGGTGGAGAGCAGGTTTTCCCAGGAACGGGAAACGGGATCGTAGCGGTTGTAGATGTCGCTGCCGTTGCCGCTGCCGCCGTCGCGGTAACGGAAGAGCAGGTCGCCCGCCGCGTTTTTGAAAAAGACGGGATACGTTGTGTTGTTCTCGCGCCGGCCGGTCATGCGATCCAGGCGCTCCAGGCTGGAGACATCGAGGGGGCGGCTCGACCGGTAGTAGACGAGCGGATCGTTGTGCATGTTGCCCGAGAGATGAAGGTAGCCATCCCGGTCCAGGGCGAGGGTGAGGTAGTTGTGGCTGTCCCAGTTGGTGACGTTGGAGTCGCGGCCGCGGCCGGGCACGGGCGCCCCGGCGGGCTGGAAACGCGTCCACTCGGACTGGTCCAGACGCCGGCCGGCGACGGTGATGCGCCGCTCGGAGTCGTAGTAGGCGATGAATTGGTGGCCGCGCTCGGTCAGGAAGGCGAAGCTCACGGGATGGCCGGACCAAACCTTGCCGAGGAGAACCCCGGCCGGAGGAACGTCGGACGATGGCGCCGCGAAGACCGACGACGCGGAGCAGGCGAATAACGCGGCGAGCAAAAGGAAGGGGCGCATGGGGAAGAAAAGGCGTCAGCGCGCGACGCCTTCGAACTGGAAGGTGGCGACGGAGGCGGGCGGAAGCGAGGTCTCGAAGACGCCGCCGGGGGCGGCCTCGTCGGCGAGGCGGAGATAGCGGCTCCGGCCGGACGTCTCGGTGAGCCAGCGGGACACGCGGGCGTCGCGCGCGGCGAAGGCGGAAAGATCGATCCGGAATGGAGCGGGCGCGGAGGCGTCGTTGCAGGCGACGACCACCAGGCGGCGGGCGGAGGCGTCGAACGCGGCCACGGCGCGCTCGTCGCCCGTGGCTAGGATGGTCATGCCCGGGCGAATGTGGCGGCTGTATTGGGCCAGCACATACAGCTTGGGGTTGGGCGCGCCGATCTTGCCCGCGATCAGGTCGGCGTCCATCAGACCCCAGCCGCCCTTGTTGCCGCCGTCGAGGGGCTGCCAGTAGCACCACGCGGTGGGCTTGAGGCGATGGAAGTCGCGGTGGAGGTTGCGCGCCATGCCGAGTCCGTCGGCGTCCTTGTCGCCGTATTCCGAGTTCCAGAGCCGCTTGCCGCCCTCGGTCACGACCAGGCGGTGGAGCTCGGCGCGCTGCCCGCGCGCGCCCTGGTAGCCGTGGACGTTGACTTGGGCGACCAGCGCGCGGACCTCGGGAGAGTAAGTCCGCCAGGAGGTCACGGCGTGGTCGTAGTGGGTCTCGTCCGACGCGCTGAGCGGCATGTCGGCCAGCCCCTGCCGGTCGAGCGCGGCGCGCACGAGGGGAAGGATCTCGGCCTGGGACGAAGGCGGGAAGTGGCTGCCCTCCTGCTTGCAGTCGGCGAACCAGTAGGAGGACGAAGGCTCGTTGAAAGGCGCCACGGTGGTGAACGTGATTCCCCAATGGTCCTTGGCCCGGCGCGCGATGGTCGCGAGGTAGTGGGCGAAGGCCTCGCGCTGGTCGCGCCGCAGGTTTTCCACGTCGCCCTTGGGGCCGCCCGAGGGATTGTCGTTCACGCACATCCACCAAGGCGGGGAATTGGAAAACAGCTCGAAGCGATTCGCGCCGCGATCGCGGGCCTTGAGCAGGGCCGCGCGTTGCCTGGCGTCGACCGTCCAATCCCAGCTCGCCGACTCGGGGTCGGGATTTTTTCCGTCCAGCCAGAAGGCCTCGATCTGGCGGAACGGGTGGATGATCTTCGAGACCACCATGCGGCGGCCGTCCACCTCGACCCAGCTGCACGCGCCGGCGTTGTAGCGCGCGATGGTGAGGCCGAGGCCGGGCACGACGTGGCCGGAGACGTCGACCTCGGGACGGAGGGTGAACAGCCAGTCGGCGACGTCGTCGCGATCACCCAGGACCTTGGCGAACCAGGCCAGGGAGGTGCCCCACCCCTCCCATACGCCTTGCGCGGCCTCCGGGTCTGGGCGGGCGACGCGGGCGGATGGAGCGGCTCCGGCGGCGGGCGCGGCGGCGGGTTCGGCCGCGGCAACGGCAAAACAACCGGCAAAGAGGGCGGCGAGACGGGCGAAACGGAGGGGCATGGGGGAGAGAGAGAGGCGGGACGGGGCGAGTTTGCCCCAACCCGGGGTCGGTGGACTTACGAATGCAGCACGCGGCGCGGCGCGAGCGCCAAAATCGACGGCGCGTTCTTAACGTAAACTTGGGGCGGAATTATAACCCCTGCCCCCGTCCCGGTCCGGCTAGCCCGGACGGTCCTTTTTAAGGGCCAGCTCCGCCTCGCACTCCGGCGAACCGCGAGCCAGATCGCGGCATACCTGGGGGCGGCGTTCGTAAACGGTGCAAAAATACTCGCGTCCCCTTTCCGCGGATTCGCGCACCGCGAGCGCGGCGCAGCGGCCCCGCTCCATGCGCATGTAGGCGCGATGGCCGACGAAACGGGCGAGGCGCTCCGCGTCCGCGCCGAGACGCAACCAGTCGTCACCCGTCACCCTGACGTAGGTCTCGAGCCGCGAAAAACAACAGACTCCGCAGCGCAGGCAGGCGGCGGAGTCTGCGGAGGCGTCCATGGGACGAGTGCTTTAGAGCAGAGGCGCCAGCAGCTTCTCGTAATCCGCGGCCTCCATCGAACCCGTCTTTTTGTGCCGGATACGACCCTCGCGATCAATGAGGTAGGTGGTGGGGATGGCCTCCAGTTCGCCGAAAGCCGCGATCACCTCGGGCGTGGCAATGGCGAGCGGGTAGTTGACATCCATGCGCTTGGCGAAGGGACGCACGGCCGCCTCTCCCTTGCGGTCGACCGACAGGCCGACGATCACCAAGCCGCGGTCGGCGTATTTTTTCTGCATGGCGACATAGCCGGGTATCTCGTGGACGCAGGGACCGCACCACGTGGCCCAAAAATCCACCACGACCACCTTGCCCTTGAGCGCCTCCGAACCGACCTCGTTTCCGTCGAGCGAGACGAGCTTCCAGGACGGCGCGGGCCCGATCACGGGAAGGGCCGCCGCCGCGGCGACCGGCGAAGAGGACTCCGGCTCTGAGCGCAACGCGGGCAAAGCCGCGAACAACGCGCACGCGAGCGGCACGGACCAGCGGACGATTCGGGAGGAAAAAGCGGTGCGGTTCATGAAAATGATACGTTGCACGAGACGATTCCCCTCTCGAGCGGTTTCAAGCCGGGGAGGAGGCCGTCGGCGCGGGCGCTCGGCGCGGAAGCAGGTCGGAGGCCGAAAGCGCGGCGATGAGGAAAAATCCGGCGGACTTCAGCCCGAGCACCGCGGAAAGATAGGCGAATTCCCGCCGCCCCCAATAGACGGCGCCCCACAGCAGCAGGGCGCCAAGCAGCAGCTCCGCCAGGGTGACG
>JAIXVY010000297.1 GCA_027482505.1 Opitutaceae bacterium
AGATGAGCGTGCCCCAGTCCATGTGGGCGCCCTGACGGGGATCGCTGTGCTCGTAGAGGTGCGTGCCGTCGAACTCTGCGAGGGCGAAGCTGTCGCGCGGGAAGTGGGCGGGCACCCAGTCGAGGATGACGCCGAGACCGCGCTGGTGGAGGTGGTCGACGAACCACTGGAAATCGTCGGGCGAGCCGAAGCGGTGGGTGGGCGCGAAAAAGCCGGTGACCTGATAACCCCACGAGCCGTCGAAGGGGTGCTCGGCCACGGGCATGATCTCGATGTGGGTGAAGCCGAGTTCGAGGCAGTAGTCGGCGAGCGCGGGCGCGAGCTCGCGGTAGGTGAGCGGGCGGTTGGCGTCGTCGAGTTTGCGTTTCCAGGAGCCGAGGTGGACCTCGTAGATGGAAATGGGGCGGTCGATCTTGCCGGCCTCGGCGGCGCGGCGCTCCATCCAGGCGGAGTCGGCCCAGGCGTGCTTGCGCACGTTGCAGACGATGGCGGCGTTGCCCGGAGGCGCCTCGAAGGCGGTGCCGTAGGGGTCGGTCTTCAGGACGACGTCGCCGGCCTGGGTGCGAAGCTCGAACTTGTAGAGTTCGCCCTCGCCTAGGCCGGGGACGAAGAGTTCCCACACGCCGGAGGCGCCGAGCGGGCGCATGGGGAAATAGCGGCCGTCCCAGGCGTTGAAGTTGCCGACCACGGAGACGCGCGCTGCGCTGGGCGCCCAGACGGCGAAAGCCACGCCGGACACGCCGTCGATCACGCGCAAGTGGGCGCCGAGTTTTTCGTAGACGCGGTGCTCGTTGCCCTCGTTGAAGAGATAGAGGTCCTGATCGCCGAGCGTGGGCAGGAAACGATAGGGATCGTGGAACTGGCGCAGCTCGCCGTTGCCGCGAGTGACGCGGAGCTGGTAGTCGAAAGGCGATTTGCGCCTGGGAATGACGACTTCGAAAAGCCCCTCGTCGGCGACGCGCTCCATGCGGTGGAGCTTCTCCTTGGGCGCGGGACCGCCTGCCTTGGGCGCGGCGGCGAGTTCGACGACCTCGCAGTCCACCGCATCGCGCAGAAAGGCGCGGACCACGAGCCCGCCCTTCGTCTGATGCATGCCGAGCAGCGAGTGGGGCTGCGCGTTGGTGGCTTGGGTGAAGGACGCGAGTTCGGCGGCGGTTAACAACATGAGTGGCGCTGGTGTCTGCCCGGAGGGTGTCGAGGAAGTGGCGGGATGACGAGGCGGCATTTCTCCCAAAACGCCGCGGGAGAAACGCCGATGCCCGGCGGGGAGATTTCGCCGGGCCAGGCGCAAGGAAGAGCCGTGCGCAGCGCGCTCAACCGGTGTTCTTCAGGCCGCCGGAGATGCCGTTGATCGTGAGCTCGACCACGCGGCGCGTGGCCTCCTCCTCGGGCTTGTCGAGCCCCCCGGCGCGGAGGCGGCGCAGCATGTCGACCTGGAGGTAGTTGAGCGGATCGATGTAGGGATTGCGGAGCTCGACCGACTTGCGCAGCACGGGCTCGTCGGCGAGCAGCGTCTTTTTGCCGGTGATGGCGAGGATGGCCTGCTCGGTGCGCGAAAACTCGGCCTCGAGGGCGGCAAAGATCTTGGCGCGCACCCGCGCGTCCTGGACGAGCGACGCATAGAGCCGGGCGATGCCCATGTCTGCCTTGCACAGGGTGAGCTGGGCGTTGTCGATGAGCGTGCGGAAAAAAGGCCAGCCGGCGTGCATGGCGCGCAGGAGATCGCGACCGGCGCGACCGCGCTTGAGGACGGGCGCGAGCGCGGAGCCGAGGCCATACCAGCCGGGGAAATTAAACCGGCTTTGCATCCAGGAGAAAACCCACGGGATGGCGCGAAGGTCTGCGACGCTTTGCGTGGCGCGGCGGAAAGTGGGGCGCGAACCGAGCTTCAAATTGCTTATCTCGTCGATCGGAGTGGCCTCTTTCCAAAACGCGATGAACTCGGGATCGTCGTGGACGAGTTTCTTGTAGGCGGCGAATCCCGCCGCGCTCATCTGCTCCATCGCCTCGATCCATTCCGGCTTGGCGGGTTCGGGATGCTCGGCGGCGTGGATGCCGAGCATCACGCCGTAGGTCATCTGCTCGAGGATGCGATGCGCGAGCTCGGGATCGTGGTAGCGAGTGGAAAGCACCTCGCCCTGCTCGGTCACGCGGATGCCGCCGTCGCGCAGCGCCACGGGCTGGGCGAGGATGGCCTTGGCGGCGGGGCCGCCGCCGCGGGCGATGGAGCCGCCGCGACCGTGGAAAAGGGTTACGCGCACGTTCTGCGCGTGACACACGCGAGCGATGTCGTCCTGCGCCTTGTAGAGCGCCCAGTTGGCGGTGAGATAGCCGCAGTCCTTGTTGGAGTCCGAGTAGCCCAGCATGACGTGCTGGTGTCCGCCCTGGGCGGCGAGGATGGAGGCGTAGAGCGGCTGGGCGAAGAGCTCGGTGAGCACCCGAGGCGCGTTCGACAGATCCTCCAGCGTCTCAAACAAGGGAGAGATGGGCAACTCGACCTGCGCCAGGCGCATCAGGTAGGCGACCTCCAGCAGATCCGACACATCGGTCGTCATGCTGATGATGTAGATGCCGAGACAGTCGGGCCCGAGGCGGGCGCGAGCCTTGCCCGCGAGCGCGAGCGGCTCGACCACGTGGCGCGTGGCGGCGGAAAGCGCGGCCACGGCGGCGGGCGCGAGCGGCTTGGCTTTGGCGATGGCGGCGGCGAGGACCTCGCGGCGCTCGTTCTCCGGCAGCTTGGGATAGTCGGCGCGGCCGAGCAACTCGGCCACCGCCGCCTCGTGCGGACCGGAATGCTGGCGCAGGTCGAGCCGCGCGGTGTGCAGGCCAAACACGTCGAGGCGGGTGAGGTTCTCGCGCAGCTCGCCGTCCACCAGAATGGCGCCGCGACCGGCGGAAAGGCTTCGGGCGAGGCACTCAAGAATCTCGCGGGCGTCTTCGGTTTTGAAAGCGGGCTCGGCGTCGGCCGGGGCGGCGAGCGTCATGTCCGCGTCGGCGTGGGCGTGTTGCACGCGCTCGCGCAGACCGGCCAGCACGAGGCGGTAGGTCTCGTGCGGATAGCGTTTCATCAGCGCCTCGACCCGGGCGGAAAGGTGGCGGTTTTCGCGCAGCAGCTTCTTCAGTTCGGGCGTGAGCGGTTCGCGCCGGTCGGAAACGGTGAGGGTGCGACCGAGATCGCGCACCGAGCCAAGGAGCTTGCTGGTGGCGAGTTCGCGGTGCAGGCCGAGGATTTCGGCGGTGACGCCGGCGGTGACATTGGGATTTCCGTCACGGTCGCCGCCTATCCAAGAGCCGAAGGTCAGCCAGCGCGCGGGCGGCTTGACCGTCGGGTAATGGCGGGAGAGGGCTCGCTGCATGTCGGCCTGGAGCCGCGGCAGCACATCATAGAGCGTGGTGTCGAAATACCACAGGCCGGTGCGGGCCTCGTCCGTCACGGTGGGCCGCTCCACGCGGCTGCGGTCGGTGAGCCAGAGCGAGGCGATCTCGCGCTCGACCGCGGCGGGATCCCCGATCTGGCCCGGCGCCTGGCCGGCGTCGCGCTGCAACAGCAGCGCCAGACGGCGCAGCTTGGTGAGCAAGGTGCGACGCTTGGATTCCGTGGGATGCGCGGTGAACACCAGCTCCACCGCCATGCGATCCACCAGCGCCTGCATGGCCTCCGCGCCGAGGCCGCGGGCCTTGAGTTCGGCCACGGCCGACTCAATCGACTCGCGCAATGGCGGCGCGTCGGAGCGAAGCAAGGCGGAGCGACGGCGGCGCAGGAGCAGGATGCGGAAGTTTTCCTCGGCCAGGTTCACCAGCTCGAAATAGAGGGTGAAGGCCATCGCCTGATTGAAGGCCTCGACCGGGGTCAGGGCTGACACGGCAGAAGTGAGCTCGCGAGCGGCCGCGGCATCGCCGCCGCGGGCGGTTTTGGCCAGACCGCGCAGGCGCTCCACGGTGGCCAGCGTCTCCGGCCCCTCC
>JAIXVY010000071.1 GCA_027482505.1 Opitutaceae bacterium
GAAATGACGATGGCACCGGAGCCGGAGGTGGTGAGCGCACGATTGGTGCCGCCGGAGCGAGCAATGGCGCCTGAGAGGGTGAGCGTGCCGGCGTCGGAGGCGATGGTCGAATCGGTGGCCAGACCTATGGGGCCGCCGAGGGAGTTTTCGCCGGAGAGATTGCGGAGGGCGCCGCCGTTGTCGACGCCGGTGCCACGGAGGGTCAATGCCTCCGCGCCAAGATTCACGCCGCCCGTGATGGCAAGGGTGGCGCCGCTGGTGATGCTGGTGCCGGCAGCGGTGGTGCCCAGCGCGGAATCGCTTGCCGCCACCAGAGTGCCGGTGGAAACGGTAACTATTCCGGTGTAGTTGCTGGAACCAGAGAGCGTGAAGGTGCCGTTGCCGGCCTTGGTCAAGGCGCCCGGCCCGGTGATGTTGCCGGAAAAAGCCGTAGAGTTGTTGTTGCCTCCGGTGGTGAGCGTGCCGGCGGCGAGGTTGAGAAGACCCGCGCCGGCAAGCGAGCCGATGGTCTCGGTGGCGTCCACCGCGATGACGACGCCCCCCGCCATGGTCACGGTGGAGCTGTTGCCGATGGCGGAGCCGCCGCTGATGGAGAGCGTGCCGGCGTCGATCGCCACGGAACCGGAGTGGGTGTTGGCGGTAGAAGTGAGCGACAGCGTGCCATCCCCTTTCTTGGTAAGCGACCCGGAGCCGGCGACGGCGGTGGCGATCGTGAGATTGGAGGAGGTATCGAAAGTGCCGCCGGCCGCGCCGATGGTGACACCGCGGTTGGCGTCGTTAATGGTGACGGCGGCCACCTCAGTGCGGAGCGTGCCGCCGTTCAGGGTGAGCTGAGTGGCGTTGAAGGAACCGGGGTTGGCACCAAGGTTGTTCTCGTTCCTGATAGCCAGAACGCCGCCGTTTATCGTGGTGTTGCCGGTGAAGGTGTTGGTTCCCGAAAGCACCAGGGTCGATTCACCGGTCTTGGTGAGCGTGCCGGTGGTCGTGTTGATGCTCCCCGAGATCGTCACCACGCCAGCGCCTGAGCCGGCGATAGTGATGTTGCGGCTGGTGCCGTTGATCGCGTTGCCCAAGGTGACGTTGCCCGAGCCGGCCTGCGTGAGGGTGAGCGCGTCGTTGAGGCTGATCGTGGAATTGATGGTCAGGCCGCCAGCACCTTGGTTGACGATCTGGGCCTGACCGGCGTTTACGTCGAAAACCAGGGTGCTGTTTTGGACGGTGTAGCGGTTGGCGTTGTTGACGATCAAGTAACCGAGCGTGCTGTTGCCCGCGCCCAGACTGATGGTGGAATCTGCCGCGATGGAGGAGCCGAGAATGGCGGTGTCGCCGATGGTGCTGGGAGTGCCGGTAGGCGTCCAGTTGGCGCTGCTCACCCAAGTGCCGCTCCCCGAGGGAACGTAGGTGTAAACGGTGCCGCCGGTGTAGGGAACGATTTCGCCGGAAGGCAGTCGCACGGCGCCCGAACCCCAGCCGGTAAAATTGATTTCGGTGAATTCGCCGTTGCCGCCGGTGGCGAAGCCGGAGCCGGGGAGAATCGGATTGGTGACGACGAGGCGAGAGCTGCCGCCACCGAAGGCGGAGCCCGCCCAGTCGTCTACCGTAAGGGTGCCTCCGGTGCGCGTGGCATTGGCGAACGTGAGCGTCGAGGTCGCGTTGTTGAAATCGATGGAGCTGTTCGCGGAAAGCGTGAGCGTGCCGGCGGTTTCGGAAAAGTTTCCGCCGACAGCCAGGGTGCCGCCGGAAAGATTCACGCCCGAGGTGTTGGCAAGCGCGCCAGCGACGCCAAGCTGCACCACGCCGGCCGAAATGGTGGTGTTCCCGGTGTAGGTGTTGACCCCGGCAAGCGTCAGCGTGCCGTTGCCCTGCTTGGTGATGCCGCCCGTTCCGGAGGCGACGCCGGAGTAGGTGGTGGAGGTGTTGTCGCCACCGAGCGAGAGCGTGCGGGTGCCGAGCGAAACAGAGCCCGCGCCGGCAAGGGAGCCGATGGTCTCGTTGGCCGCGGTGAGATCGAAGGTGGCGCCGGACGCCACGGTGACGGCGGAGGCGTTGCCGATGGCGGAGCCTCCCGAGACCGCAAGAGTGCCGGCGTCGATCGCGACGGAGCCGGAGTGGGTGTTGGCGGCTGAAGTGAGCGAAAGCGTGCCGGAGCCGGTCTTGGTCAGCGTGCCGGAGCCGGCAACGGCGGTGGCGAGAGTGAGGTTGGAATCGGTCTCGAAGGTGCCTCCGGCGGCACCGATCGTCACGCCGCGATTGGCGTCGTCGATGACGACGGCGGAACCGCTCGAGCGCAGCGTGCCGCCGTTGAGCGAAAGCTGGGCGGCGTTGAACGCTCCCGGGTTGGCGCCGAGGTTGTTCTCGTTGGAAATTTGAAGGGTGCCGGCGGCAACGGTCGTCGTGCCCTGATAGGTGTTGGCGGCGTTCAGGACCACGGTGCCCGCACCGACCTTGACGAGATCGTTGGTCGCGGCCGTGCCGGAGACCACGCCATTAAGCGTGAGCGTGGTGTTGGCGGCGGCGCCGATGGAGGAATCGGAGGCGAGCGAGACGGTGCCCGTGAGGATGTTGTTGCCTGCGGCGTTTAGGAGCGCGCCTTGGCTCGCAAAGCCGGTTCCATTGAGCGTGAGAGACTCGGCGGCGAAGGTGGTGCCGGTGCCGCCGAAGGCGAGGGTGCCGCCGCTGGCAACCGTGGTGCCGGCGGCGGTGGAACCGAGCGCGGCGGCCGACTCGATGCGGAGCACGCCGCCCGAAACCGTGGTGTTCCCGGAGTAGGTGTTTGCCCCGGAGAGGATGGCGGTGCCGGAGTCGGATTTGTCGAGGGTGCCGGTGCCGGAAATGGCGCCCGAAATCACGGTGGTGCCAAAGCCTTTCAAGCCGAGGGCATTTCCGCCGTTGTCGATGTTGCCGGAAATGGTGAAAGTCGGCGTGACGTTGTTGTTAACGTCGAGCCGTTGATTCATCAGGATATTGACCCCGATCTGGTGGCTTGTGTCTCCGGCGGGATCCGCGGTGAGCGACAAGGTCGTGAGACCGCCGGCGGTCTTGGAATCGAAAATCAGCCTGCGAGACTCCGTAGTATAAAGTGAATACGCGTCGGGACCGGCGAAGTAGAGATTGGTGATGACCTTGTCCGAGCCGCGCAGGTCGATGTTCTGCGCCTGGTTGATGTAGGCGCTGTTGAATACGATGTTGGTCTTGAGGGTCGGGTTGGTGTTGCCGAACCAGTTCTGCGGATTGGTGACGGAGGTGCCCCACACCTGGGACGACGGCCCCTCGTCGTTGTCCCACATGAAGGTCTCGGTGCCTGCGGTCGCGTCGATGCGGAGGAGACCTCCCACTTCATAAACACCGGTGGAGCCGCCTGTGCCGCCCGTGAAACCGATGCGCAACTGCTCGGGCCGGGTGAAAGAACTGAGGTCGACGTTAAGCAGATCGCGCCAGAGTCCGTCCTCGCCGAACTGCATGCGGACGATGAACTGATTATTCTCGTCGAGCGTGGCTTCGACGCGGCGATACTGGGTGGATTGATTCGGTCGAGCGCTGGCGCTCGTGAACTGCATCTGGTAGGGCAGCGTGGGCATCACGCCATCAGCCGCGTCCACATTGACGGGATCCCCGGTGTCGGTGAAGTCTCGGCCTTGAATACCGTTGCCGCTTGTGCCCGCTAGATAGTCGTAGCCATCCTGTCCGCCCACGCCACCGGTGTCTGGTCCGCGCACCACCACGGCATTCGGCACGAAGCCTACGCCGCCATTACGACCTTCAATAGGGTTGGAAAAATTGCCGAATGCGTCGAGACCGACCGCGACATAGGCACCGGCCAAGCCGTCAATGGTGCCGTCGCGGTTGGCGTAGCCCATGGAGCCGCCAAAGGCTCCGGGGCTGAAAGTCTTTGACGCGTCGTAGAGGAACATCGTCAGACCGTCGGCTCCGGTTCCACCCCACAGATTGGCGGAGAAAGAGACGGTGACCCGATTGCCCGCGCTGGGGATGGGCGTGTCGAAAAAGACCGCGTTGGACTGATTGTTGTTCGCGGTGGCGAGGCGCAGCCACCCTTGGCCGGACGGATCGATCTGCGCGGCGCCGGCCGTGAATTCAGGGTCGCCGGAAACCGGCGTGGCTCCGCTGGTGAGACGCGGCCCCGGCGAGGTGCCGCTGCTGTCCTGGTAAAAATTCCAGCCGGGCGCGGTCGCGTTTTTGAAGTCTTCGCTGTAGGTGAACTGACTCCAGCCGACAACAGGAAGGCCAGTAAGCGCAGCCATCAACCACACCACGCGCGGCGCGCCTGATCCGCCGCCGAGTGGCGACAGTTCCGAGGTCGTAGTGCTGCAATGAATTGGCCTCACTGGTCAAAAAGAAGTAAGCTCAGCCAAATACCGCTAGACCTACCAAGCAAGCGCCTAGTGTATGTATGGGCCTATTAACGGTAACACTACTTAGCCCCCTCGCGGGACATAAAACCGCTTACTCAAGTCCCTGCCTATTTTGCTTCCTGCCCGGAGTTTTACCCTCGCGCCAAAACCGATTCCGCTCCGGGAACCAGGGGCCAGCACCTCATGATGGCCTGCCCTCCTCTTGCGGACAAACCCCGCCGAAAAACCAAGGCTTAAAACACCAGATGCTTAACAGTTAATCCCTTGTTTATAAGCTGCTTGAGCGACTCTATGCCTATCGCCAAGTGATCATCCACGTAAACATCGTCTACAACCCGGTCGCTCGCGGCGGTTTTCACGCCCTCGGGGAGCATGGGTTGATCGGAAACAAGTAGGAGGGCCCCGGTCGGGATCTCATTAAAAAAGCCGACGCTGAAAATCGTCGCCGTCTCCATGTCGATGGCGAGGCAGCGAATCTTTTTCAGGTAGGCTTTGAAGTGGTCGTCATGCTCCCAGACCCGCCGGTTGGTGGTGTAGACGGTGCCCGTGTAGTAATCCCGGGCGCGTTCGCGGATGGTGGTGGAGATGGCCTTCTGAAGCGCAAAGGCGGGCAGGGCCGGAACCTCGGGCGGGAAATAGTCGTTGCTCGTGCCTTCGCCGCGGATGGCGGCGATGGGCAGGATGAGATCGCCGATCTCGGCGCGGTGCTTGATTCCTCCGCACTTGCCGAGAAAGAGGACGGCTTTGGGCGTGATGGCGGAAAGCAGATCCATCACGGTCGCGGCCGTGGCCGAGCCCATGCCAAAATTGATGATTGTGATGCGACCGGCGGTGGCGCTGGGCATGGGCTTGTCGCGCCCGCGGACCGGCACCTTGTGCATGCGGGCGAAAAGCTTCACGTAGCGCTGAAAGTTGGTGAGCAGGATGTAGTCGCCAAATTCGTCCAGCGGCACGCCGGTGTAGCGCGGCAGCCAGTTCTCGACTATGTCGCGGCGGGTCTTGAGCAACATCGTCGCGGCGGACGGCGTGGGCACGGACGACGGCGCGGGAGCTGAGGCCGAGGCGGCGACGGAGGACGGCAGGGCGACGACTTTTTTCTTCACGGCGAGCGGATCAGGGAGTTTCGGAGGGCCAGGCGAGCGCGGAGAGATCAAGCTCATGGCGGGCCAGTTCGGCGCCCGTCTCGTCATGGCTGGTGAACAGCAGCCGTCGCGCCTCGGACGGACCGGAGAGCGAGATGCGGCAGTAGTTGTTGCGCTGCACCGCAAGGAGGCGGCCGGGATCGGCGGGCAGCTCGCGGGTATGCGAACCGGCGGTGAGCGAAGAGCTGGTGAACTCGTAAAGCGGATAGGGCAGCAGACCGTCGCGGCGCAGCACCTCGGTGTAGTGCACGTCCCCGCTCAGGAAAATCACGCCTCCGATTTTGTTTTCACGGATGAAATCCAGGATTTCGGCGCGCTCGGCCTGGTAGCGATGATGATCCTCGGAGCCGGGATAGGTTCGCTCGGCCAGAAATTGGGAGCCGGTGGCGATGAAGGTCAGGCGCTGGTGGCGGCGGGCTCCGCCTTCGTTGCGCGAGGCGAGTTGCTGCTTGAGCCACGCGAGCTGGGCGCGCCCGTATTGCAGCTTGGGCCGGCCGGGGGCTTCGGGAATGGTCGAATCGTCGCGGTGGGTGCGATTGTCGAGCAGGAGAAAAACGGCGTCGCCCTGTTGGAAACGATGGTAGATGGCGCGGGGATCGTCGGGGGTGCCGAAGGTCTGGTTCGGCCAATAGGCCTCGAAGGCCGCGCGCGCGACGGGCGCGAGCGCCCAGTCGCCGTTGGCGTTGTTGGGCCCAAACTCGTGATCGTCCCAGGTGGCGTAGTGCGGCATGGCCGCGAGGAAAGACTGGAAAGCCGGAGTCGCCCGGTCGTGGCGAAACCTGGACCAGATGCCGGCCGCGGAGGAGAAATCCGCCTCGCGCAGATAGATCGAGTCGCCCAGCCAGAGCATGAAGTCGGCTCCGCTCGCGGCCATCGTGGGCCAGAGCACCTCGTCGCGTCCGCTGCCGTAGGGCTTGCCGGGACGGTCGAAAGGTGGGTCGTTGAAGTAGGCGCAGGAGCCGAACAGGAACGAAAAATCCGGCGCGGGACCGCGCCACTCGTGCTGGGCGGTCGTGCGAAACGCCAGCGGATAAGGCCGCGAAGCGATGCGCCCGTCGACCGTCACCGAGTAGGTGTAGCTCGCGCCCGGATCGAGCGGGCCGAGCACGAAAGTCATGGGCTGGCCGCCCGCGGGCGAAGGCGCGGGCGCGGCACGGGTGACGATCACCGGAGCGGAAGGCGCGTCAGCGGGCGGATCGACGCGCTGGTAGGCGAGAGAGACCTCGCGGGCGTTCTCCACCTCTAGCCAGACCGCGACCTCGCGGTGGGTTTGATAGCCCAGCATGGGGCCGGAGACCAAGGCCCCGGCGGCTTGGGCGAGCGATGCCACGAGACCGGGGAGGAGCAGGACGACAAGGCGGCGCATGGGCGCACCTTGGCACAGCCCGGGCCCCAAGGCCAAAACGAAAGCGCGGTGGACTCGTCGTCTCTACCGGATTGAAACAAACCGGCTCGCGCGTCTCAGGGCCGGCTGACTTGGCCCGGGGCGCCGCTCAGGCCGGCGCGAGCGCGTTGGCGGTGTTGAGGTGATCGACGCCGGTGTATTTCTGCGACTGCTCGTCGGCGTGGTAGCTGGAGCGCACCATTGCTCCGCTCTCGACCACGCCGATGCCGAGGGAAAGACCGAACTCCTTCCACTTGGCGAACTCGTCGGGATGCACCCAGCGGGCCACTTTCCAGTGCTGGGGCGTGGGCTGGAGATACTGGCCGATGGTAAGGATGTCGGTCTTGTCGGCCGCGACGTCGCGCAGGGTCTGCTCGATCTCGTGGGCCTCCTCGCCGAGGCCGAGCATGATGCCGGTCTTGGTCGTGAAGCCCCGGCTCTTGGCGTGGCGCAGGATCTTGCGCGAGCGGTCGTAGCGGGCCTGCACGCGCACGGGCTTTTGCAGGCGCTCCACCGTCTCGAGGTTGTGGTTGAAGATGTCGGGGCCGGCGTCGAGCACGAGGTCGAGCAGCTCGGTCTGGCCCTTCCAGTCCGGCGTGAGCACCTCGATGGCGGTCTGCGGCATGCGGTGGCGGATGGCGCGAATGGTGGCGGCCCAGACGGCGGCGCCGCCGTCCTTCAGTTCGTCGCGCGCGACCGAGGTGATCACGCAGTGCTTGAGATTCATGACCGCGACGGCCTCCGCGACGCGGGCGGGCTCGCCGAGGTCGTATTCGGTGGGGCGACCGGTCTGGATCGCGCAGAAGTTGCAGGAGCGCGTGCAGATGTTGCCGAGGATCATGACGGTGGCGGTGCCGCGGGACCAGCACTCGCCGAGGTTGGGGCATTGCGCGCTCTGGCAGACGGTGTGGAGCTTGTGGTCGTCC
>JAIXVY010000106.1 GCA_027482505.1 Opitutaceae bacterium
TCAGGCGGGGGCGTGGATGAGGATGGTTTCGCCGGTGGCGGGGGCGACGAAGGCGGAATCGGCCAGGCCGGCGGCGGCGCGGGCGGCGGCCAGTTCTTTCTCCGCGTCGCCAAACCCTTCGTCGGCCATCGCGAAGGCGTCGAAATGCATGCCGAGGCTGCGGCGCGCGCCGAGTTCGCCGTGCGCGCGCACGGCGTCGGCCGCGTCCATGTGCGACGGCTTCATGAACCAGCGCGGTTCGTAGGCCCCGATGGGGAGGAGGGCGAGGTCGGGCGCGCCGAGGCGGGCGCGGATGTCGGCGAAATCGGGGGTGTGGCCGGTGTCGCCGGCGAAGTAGACGCGCTCGCGGCGGGTTTCGACGAAGAAGCCGCCCCAGAGGGTGGTGTTGCGCTCGGTGAGCCCGCGCGCCGACCAGTGCTGGGCGGGGGTGAAGGTGACGCGCGCGCCGAGGCCGGAGGGATCGGAGGCGCTTTGCCACCAGTCGAGCTCCTCTACGGCCTTGAAGCCGTGGGCGCGGAGAAAGGCGCCGTTGCCCAGGCCGGTGATGAAGCGCGGGGCGAAGCGGGCGCGCAGGGCGCGGAGGGTGGGCAGATCGAGGTGGTCGTAGTGGTTGTGTGATACGAGCACGGCGTCGACGCGGGGCAGGGCGTCCCAGGCCACGCCGGGCGGGCGCACGCGGCGCGGTCCGGCGAAGGAGACGGGGCTGGCGCGCTCGGACCAGAGCGGGTCGGTGAGCAGGGTGCAGCCGTCGAGCTGGATGAGGTAGGTGCAGTGGTTGACGAAGGTGACGCGCGCGAGGGGTTCGCCGGGCGCGGGGGAGAGGCGCGGGACGGCGTGGTTGGCGACCGCGGCGGGCCAGGGGCGGGGCGTGCGCGTGTCGCGCCAGCGGCGGAAGTTTTCGCGGGTGTTGCCGGTGGGGCCGCGGGGATTGAAGAAACGCTGCCCGTCGAAGTGGTCGCTCGGCGTCCCGCGCCAGCCCGGGCCGGCGGAGGTGAGGCGCGCGCTCATGCAGCCTCCGACGGCGAGCGCGCCGGCGCCGAGCCCGATGGCGGTCAGAAAGCGGCGGCGGGTGAGGGCGCGGAGCGGGGACCGGAGCGAAGTCATGGCGAAGGCTTCGATAACCAAGGCGGGACGCGGCGCAAACGCGGGCGGGCGGCTTTGACCTTGTCCGCGGGCCGCGGGCGTGGCTTGTTGCGGGCTTTGGCTCGGGTGCCCGTAGCTCAGTTGGATAGAGCAGCCGCCTTCTAAGCGGCTGGTCGTGGGTTCGAATCCCGCCGGGCACGCCAGCGCGACTTCGGGACGACCGAAAAATCAGGTCAGCACCGCGCGCACGGCGCCGGCGGCGTCCACGGTCTCGATGCGCTCGACTTGGAGCTGGGCTCCCTGGCCGGCGAGCAGGGTGGCGAGGGCGGAAAACTCCTGGTGCAGCTCGACCGTCTCGCGGCCGAACTGGCGATAAACCACGCGGTAGGCCTGCTCGCCGTCTTCCAGTCGGCGGAGCTTCTCGGCGCCGGCGCGCGGGCGGGGCGCATCGGCGGCCGCGGCGAGCGCGGAGGCGGAGGGCGCGTCGGGCGAGGCGGCGACGGCGGGGGCGGCTTTGCGTTTGCCGCGGCGGTCGGAGGGCAGGGGCGGGCGCGGCAGGGCGAGCGGTTCCCCCAGGATGCGGGCGATCTCGGTCTCCGCGGCGTGGACGCGCAGAAACAGCTCCTCGCGCTGGAGGAGGAGTTCGTTGATCCGGATCTGCTGGTCGGTCCGCAAAGGGAGAGGAAAGAAAAAGGCCGGAGGACGGGCGATCAGGCCTCGGGCGTCTCGGGGGCGGAGGAGGTCTCCTCGTCTTCGGGCGCCTCGTCGGCGGCGGGCGCGGCGGGGCGGCCGGGGCCGCGTTTGGCGGGGGCGGCGCCGCCGGCGGAGCGGGTGAGGAGCTCGGCCTTGCCGTCGATGCCGGCGACGGGCAGCGGCGGGGCGGGGAAGGGGAACGCGCCGGGTTCGCCAAGGACATCCTCCACCTGGGTTTCGAGGGCGGCGATGCGTTCGTAGGCGGCCTGGCGCTCGGCGATGAGCTCGTCGATGCGCACGCGGGCCTCGAGGGCCTGGCGCAGCGTGTCGGCGTCGGCGCCGAGGACGAGGTCGCGGAAGGTGAGGGCGGCGAGGTTGGGTTTCTTGGCCATGGGCTAAAAGGGGGAGGGCGGTTAACTCAGCGGAAAAGACGGGAAAGTTTGGAGAGAAGATTGTCGCCGCGCGGCGCGGCCGGCTGCGCGCCGGAGAGCGAGGCCTGGTGGCCGGGAGCCGGGGCCGGGGGCGCGGAGGCGGCGGGCTGGGCGGCGCGGGCCGCCATGGCGGGCATCAGGGACGTGTCGGCGGCCGGCTTTCGGCTGGCGGCGCGCTCGGCCTGGATGGCGCGGGCGGCCTCGGCGACCTCGGGCGCGGGGTCGGCGAGCGCGTCCGAGACGAGCTCGTCGGCGGCGTTCGGGTGGCGCACGACGGCGAGGCGGACGCGCGGAACGGGATCGCGCACGAGGTCGTAGAGATCGGCGCGGCGCCAGGAGTGGCCGCGCACGCCGAGCGCGCGGACGGCGGGCAGGCGGTCGGCGACGAGGGCGCGGGCGGTCTCGGCGTCGAGCCCGGAGAGGGGGCGGTCCTGCGCGGCCCAGTGGCGGCGGAAGACGGGGCTGCGGGCCGCGAGCAGGGCGGCGAGGGCCGGCGAGAGGGCGGGCCGGTAGGCGAGGGCGGCGAGCACGCCGGGGCGGCGGGTGGCGGCCACGCCTTGTATCATTTCCTCGGATACGGAGGGGTTGGTGGCGAGGGCGACGCAGGCGGCCTCGTCGGCGAGGTCGACGAAGTAGGAGGCGACCGCCGGGTCGAGCCGGGGGTTGGCGGCGAGGACGGCGCGCACGGAGGGCTCGGCGTCCTGGGCGAGCAGGTGCTGGAGCGGGCGGGGAAGGCGGGGGCGGGCGGCGACCCAGGCGCGCTCGGCGGCGTCGCCCGCGGTGGCGAAGTGGAGCAGGTCGACCTCGTCGGGCTCGGCGCGCTCGCGCGCGGCGCGGCGGACGGAGGCGTGGGAGGATTGCAGGAGGAGGCGCTCGGCGGCCTCGGGGAGCTGGCGTCGGCGCAGGAGGGCGAGCTGCACGTCCTCCTCGTCGGAGGCGGCCCAGCCGGCGACGGTCTCGTCGTCGGCCGGGGCGGAGGCGACTGCGTGGAGGCGCACGACGGCGCTGTCGTCGATGGCGAGGACGAGCGTGGCGGGGGCGGCGAGGGAGGGCTGGCCGGCGAGGGCGGCGCGCACGGAAGGCTCGGCGTCGGCGGCGAGGAGGGCCTGGTGGGGGAGGCGGAGGGCGGAGTTGCCTGCGAGCGCGCGGCGGACGGCGGGCAGGGGATCGTCCACGAGCGCGAGAAGTTCGCGGGCGGGCAGCTGGGGGTGTTGCGCGGCCTGGGCGCGGACCTCGCCGGCGGGATGCGCGGCGAGCTCCATCAGCAAGTGCGGCGGCGTGCGCGGATTGGTGGCGAGGAGGGCGAGGAGGGCGGGCTCGGGCTGGCGGGCGGCGAGGCTTTCGAGCAGGTGGCTGGGCGCGAGGGGGTAGGCGGCGACGAAGAGGCGGGCCTCGGGCGCGTCTTCGGGCGGCAGGTCGGCGAGGGCCTGGAGGAGCGGGGAGGGGAGCGGAGGTTTGCGCAGCGCCTGCGCGGTGCGTCGCACGCCGTCGCGCCGGATACGGACGAGGAGGGAGTCGGGCGTGTGGGTTTCGACGGACATTTTTTAACCGCTAAAGGGCGACGAAATAGGCGGGGTTAATCGAGGTGGAGGTCGCCGGGCTGGACGTAGATCTCGCGGGGGTTGTTGCCGACCTGGGGGCCGATGAAGCGGCGGCGCTCCATCTCGTCGATGAGGCTGGCGGCGCGGTTGTAGCCGATGCGGAGGCGGCGCTGGAGGTAGCTGGTGCTGGCGCGCCCGTTGGCGGCGAGGACCTCGAGGGCCTGTTTCATGAGCGGGTCGAGGCCGGCGTGGGTCTCGCTGTCGCCGAGGATGTCCTCGCCGCCGCCGGGGGCGTCCTCGGGGCGGAGCTCGACGCGGTAGCGCGGGGCGAGCTGGGACTTGAGCGAGGCGACGATCTGCTCGACCTCGGCGTCGTCGACGAAGGGGGCCTGGAGGCGCTGGAGACGGCCGAGGCCGGGCGGGTTGTAGAGCATGTCGCCGCGGCCCTGGAGCGCCTCGGCGCCCTTGCCGTCGAGGATGGTGCGCGAGTCGATCTGCGAGGAGACCTGGAAGGCGATGCGGGTGGGGAAGTTGGCCTTGATGACGCCGGTGATGACGTTCACCGACGGGCGCTGGGTGGCGAGGATGGTGTGGATGCCGACCGCGCGGGCCATCTGGGCGAGGCGGGCGATGGGCGTCTCGACCTCGTTGGCGGCGGTCATCATGAGGTCGGCGAGCTCGTCGATGATGAGGACGATGTAGGGCAGCTTGGCGAAGCCCTCTGCGACGGCCTTGGCGTTGTAGCCGGCGAGATTGCGGACGTTTTTCTCCGACAGCGTCTCGTAGCGGCGCTCCATCTCGCGCACGAGCCACTTGAGGGCCTGGCAGGCCTGCTTCGGGTCGGTGACGACGGGGTGGATGAGGTGGGGAAGGTCGCGGTAGATGGCGAACTCGACGATCTTCGGGTCGATGAGGACCAGCTCGAGCTCGTCGGGGCGGAAGCGATACAGCAGCGAGAGGATGACGTTGCTGATGCAGACGGATTTGCCCGAGCCGGTGGCGCCGGCGATGAGGGCGTGGGGCGCCTTGGCGAGATCGCAGATCACGTGGCGGCCGGTGATGTCGACGCCGAGGACGACGGGGATGTCGGCGGCGGACTCGCGCCAGGCGGCGGACTGGAAGGCGCCGCGCAGGGCGAGCGGCACGGAGCGGCGGTTGGGAATCTCGACGCCCACGAAGCTCTCGCCCGGGATGGGGGCCTGGATGCGGACGGCGTTGGCGGAGAGGGCGAGGGCCAGGTTTTTCTCGAGGGCGGAGATGGATTCCACGCGCACGCCGAAGCCGGGTTTGACGCGGAACTGGGTCACGCGAGGTCCGACGACGGAATCGTGGACGAACGCGTCGATCGCGAAACTGTCGA
>JAIXVY010000247.1 GCA_027482505.1 Opitutaceae bacterium
CGATCCCAGGCCGAAGGGGCGGGTCAGCCGCGGGCTGACGCCGCGCACCCTGACGACTTCGATGTCGGCGGGGTAGGTTTGCTCAAGGAGCGGGTCCAGGACTGCGCCCTCGACCGATGCCGGGTCGACGGCGAGCACGACGGGGTCCCAGCCGCGCGAGCGGAGCAGCGCAAGGGCCATCCGCGCGCGCTGCATGTCCGGCGCGTTCACGGGCGGAAAGTGGGGGCTGACGACGAGGATGCGGCGCATGGTGCTGGCGCGAGGGCGGCAAGGGTCAGCCAGCCTGGCTCCCGGAGGCGAGGCGAAGACGTCGCAAGTCCCAGACGCGGCCGTCCGGATTGGCCACGACGCGGGCTTCAGGAAAATCGAAGCGGCGCGATAGTCTGCGCCAGAACTCGGCGTGATTGCCGGAGCGGAAGTGGGAGACGAGAAGATCGCCCCCGGCCGGCAGGGCGGCGGCGAAGCGAAGCGCGGTGCGCAGGGGATCGGTGGCGTAGCCGAGGCACTCGTTGAACGTCACGACATGGAAGGCGCCGGCGTCGGGCGTCCAAAGCTCGAAGTCCCGCCGCTCGAACCGGTCGCGGGGGGCGGGCAGTCCGAGCGCGCGGGCGCGGCGCAGGCCTTCGGCGGAGACATCCACGCCGAGGTAGCCCTCGAGGCGGTCCGCCGGAAGCAGGCTGGCCAGGCGGCCGGAGCCGCAGCCTAGATCAAGGAGGCGGAAGCGGCCGGGGCGGGCGCAGATCAAATCGACCAGAACCTCATGGCGGGGCAGCTCGTCCGGCCCGAAAAAATGGTCCCAGTGGCCGGAGGCGTATTCTTGATCCAGCGCATCGGCCGGCACGGGGTTGCCCAGGCCGGCGCGCCGCCCGTAGATCGCCATGCGCAGACGCCGCCACAGGCGCGGAAGGAGCGGACGGCGATGGGCTGGAAGCTGACTCATGGGTCCATTCCGAAGAAAAATTCCTCATCGCGCGAGAAGCTTGAGGCAAAATCTTCGGGCAAAACCGGCCGCGTCCAGGGCGGGGTGGGGGCGATCTGGCTGGCGTGGGCGGCCAGCGCGCGGGCCTTGGTTTCCCGATCTTCGACGAACGTGTGGCGAAAGATTCTTCGGGAGCGGCTCAAAAGGGGAAAAAGCCGCGTCGGTCGCCACATCGCCCAGACCGGATATTCCAAAACGAGGGAAGCGAGTCCGGTGGAGCGGATCGCTTCCGCCGCCAGCGCGTGGGCGGCGGCGTGTTCGCTGCTGCCGTCGTCGCGAAGAGGAAGCAAAATGGTGGCGGGAGCGCGGCGCAGGAGAAGGGCCGCGATAGCGTTCCTGGCTCGCGCCTCGTCCGGCAGATCGGGCAGGCGCCCGTCGGGCAGGCCGACGAAAGATAGGGCGGAGTCGGGGACGCCGAGCGATTCCGCGGCGCGTCGTGCTTCGCCGCGTCGCATCTCCGCCAGGCGCGCGGGACCGAGTTCGGGATGGCCGGGGTGGGAGGCGTCGCCGTCGGTGAGGTAGATCACAAACACCTGGCGTCCCGCGCGGCTGTGCCGGTGCATCAATCCCGCGCAGCCCAGCACATCGTCGTCGGGGTGCGGCGAGATGATCAAAAGAGGCCCCGGATCGAGCACGAGCGGACGAGAGCGGCCCCGGAGCGCCGCCAGCACGGCCGCGCGAACGCCCCTGCGGGCCAGGCGCTTCAGCGAGGGTGGCAGCAATCGCGCGAGGCGCGTGGAGAAGGGGATAGGTGGCTTCAGGCTCATTCTGCCTGGGGCTTTGAGCCCATGCCGCGACCGTGCCAGCCAACCTGCCTTAATCAATGCGTTTGTATCCCGGGAGGGCCGAATGGGCCTGACGGACTCATTTCGCCAGGGCGGCGTCCACCAGGCGGAGCAGTTTGGGCGCCTCTTTTTCCCAGCAATAGTGGTCTTCCGCCAAACGGCGCGCGGTCTTGCGCCGGAAGGAAAGGGCGGCCGGATCCGCGAGCAAACCATCCAAGGCCGCGGCGGCGGCGGCCGGGTCCGCGAAGGTCTCCAGCACCCCCGCCTCGGGCGCGCGGGCCAGCACCTCGCGCTGGCCCGCGGTGGGCGTGGCCACGATGGCGAGACCTGCGCCGAGATACTGGAGGATTTTATTGGTGATGGTCAGGTCGCGGTTGACGATATCGGCCTGCTCCAAGGCGAGTCCGATGTCGTGGCGAGCGATGAGCGCCGGCAGCGCGGCGGGCGGCACCGGCGGCAAAAAGTCGACGTGGCGCCGGCGTTCTTCCGGCAGGAGGGTGAGAAGCCGGCGGTCGAAATCGCCGGATACCTCGCCGAGCAGCACGAGGCGGGAAGGGCGCGAAGTGCGGGCCCAGGCGGATACGAAGGCCTCCAGGCCGCGACCGGGTCCGGTGGTTTGGGAGAACCAGAAAAAGGCGGGCGGCCGGTCCGCGGCGGAGTCGGCCGCGGGAGGGAGAGGAAACGAGTTGGTGATCACCTCGGGGCGGCGGCCGCCGTAGCGCGCGTGCAGGCCGTCCGCGAGCGCGTGCGAGGTGGTGCAGACGTAGGCGGCGCGATGCAGCAGATCGCGCTCCACCCGGCGCAGTCCGCGGAGCGGCCGGCCGGAGCGGTGCTCGGGGAGCAGGTCCTCGCTGTGCCAGTCCTCGATGTCGGCGGCGACGCGGCGCCCCGAGTCGAGCAGGCGCAGACCCGCCCAGTGGGCGATCTCGTTGTGGACGACGACCAGGTCGGCCGGCATCGAGCGGGCGCGGCGAAGGAGGGCGAGCGCCGGGCCGAGGGCGTGTATGGTGGCGGGGCCGCCGCGGACCGCGCAGTCCCGGGCCAGGCGGGCGAAGGCGCGGCGCAACCACGCGCGCGGACCGTCGAGCAGTTCGATCTGCTCGAGGCGAAAGGAGGACGCGGCGACGATGTCCCGATCAAGCGCGACGGACGGGCGATGGTTGCGCACGCCCAGGACCGTGACCGCGTGGCCCGCCTGCGAAAGCGCCGACGCCTCCTTCACCACGCGAGGGTTGCGGGCGAGGGGGCCGTTGGTGAGGACGAGAATGCGCGCGCTGCGATTCACCGGGCGGCGGCGGAGGCCGCGGGCGCGTGAACCGGGGTCGGATAAAAGGTGCGGCGGCGCCAGGATTCTAGGGGACTTTCCACCCAGCGATGAAAGAGGAGACCGGCCGCGATGCCGAGGAAGATATGCGCGATCCAGACGCCGAAGAAGGCCACCCCGTCCTCCGCGAGATGACGTTTGGCGAGATTGATCGCCGGGCTCATCACCATGATGTGGACGAGAAAGACGGAGTAGGAGGCGCGTCCCAGCCGGACAAAGGCGCGAGGTGGTTTGGGCAGGCGGCTTCCGGCCACGAGGGTCAGCAAGAAGACCAGCGAAAGCAGCGCCGGCACGGCGGTATGGATTCTTCCGTCGAAGAAAGATTGAAGCGCGAGCAGGGGCGGGTAGCCCAGCGCAGCGCAGCGAGCCCAGCGAGGCAGCTTCGAGGACAACGCGGCCTGGATCGCGAGTCCGCAGGCGAAGACCGGCCACAACCCGAGGACTGGCAGATGGTCTGCCGCCCAGGGCAGGTGGGCCGCCAGCGTGACGGCGGCGCAGTAACCCAGCCGAAACAAGGCGCCGCGCGGGCCCGCCAGCAGGACGAGGCCGAGCACGACGTAGAAGCCGAGTTCAAACGCGAGGCTCCAGCTCACGATCAGCCAGGGACGGATATCCATCCACACGTGGGATAGCGTCAGATCGCCCAGCCAGGCCGCGGCGGTCTTGGGAAAGATGTCGGCCGGGGCGATGCCGTTGAAAGGCGTCGCGGCGAGGGCCAGGGCGACGGCTAGCAGCAGGGCGGCCCAGTAGGTCAGGTAGATTCGCAGCAGACGGTCCCGCCAAAAGACGACGGGGGATAGACCGGCCCCGCGTTTTTCCATGACTTGCGCGAGGCAATAGCCGGACAGGACGAAGAGCATGTTGCGCCCGACCCAGCCATACTTCGCGTGGAGCGCGGCGAATTGCATGACCGGGTGGACGGTCGAGCCGAAAAACCCGCAGAGCCCGTGAAAAAGGACGACCAAAAGGCATGCCGATCCGCGCCAAAAATCGATGATTTCGGATCTGGGTCCCAGCGAAGTCCGGCCCATCCCGGGATGACTGTCTTCACGCGCGAACATCGGCTCCGAAGTCTGCTCGGCGGAGGATGGTGCGGAGGATAATGGAAGAACCAAATTCAAAGGTCGCTAAGCTGAAACGCCGACTACATCGGGATTTCGTTAACGAGAAAAGGGGGGAACTCGTTTTCCTCATGTATTTTATGGGTATGGTAGCCCCAACTAATTAACTAGGCCCAAACGGGTGTGTCCCCGCCGGTTTCACCCCGGGTGGTCAATCGGTTTTGCGATAGAGCGCCTGAGGGGGCGCGGCCAGGCGGTTTTCTTCGGAGCGAGCCTTCGCGGCGGCGAGGAGACGCGGCCACAGGGAGCCTGAGCGGGAGCGGTAGCGCATCGCTTTGAGGAAAACGTGGGGGCGCCGGACGAGCCCGCGGAAAAAACGCCACCAATCGCCCGGTCTGGTGTGCCGCAGCAGGCCGAAGTGGCGGAGGTTTGAGAACGCGAGTTGGAAAATCAGACTGGTGGCGGGGGGTGTCTGCCCGCGCAGGGCGGCGCAGAAGGCCGCGCGGCCGTCGCGGTCGGGCCGCACGGCGAGCAGGTAGCTGGAGGCGATCAGGAGCTGCGCGCGCGCCCAGCGCGAGTGGTCGGTGGCGCGGGCGGTGCGCAGGGTGATGGCGAAGTTGGCGAGCGGCCGGGGAAGCAGCAGCCAGGCGCCGGGCAGGAGCCTTTCTCGCACGTGTTCGATGACGTCCAGCGGTGTTTCCGGCGGCACCAAGGCGACGCGCGACGCGGCCGCGCGGCACACCATGGCTCCGTGCGAGTGGAGCGCGTCGTAGGCCTGCAGCGCGACCGGCCAGCGGAAGATCCTGGGTTCGGCTTCCGCGGCGGGCGCGGGCCAGATGGTGCGGCCGGTGTCGCGCCATTCGTGCTCCGGCGTTTCCTGCCAGAGCCGCATGTTGGCCCAGGCGACATTCGCCTCCGGCCGGGCGCGCAATGCGTCGAGCGCGGCGGCCAGAAAGCCGGGTTCCCACCAATTGTCGTCCTCCAGGATGGAGAGGCAGGGCTCGGGGCCTCCGGCGTAGGCGTGGTTGAAGACCGCGACCGGTCCCCAATTGCGCTCGTGGTGGCGGTAGAGAATGCGCGGGTCGCCTGTTTCCTCCACCAGCCTGCGCGGGTCGTCGTCGTCGGGCGCGTCGTTGTGCAGCTCGCACACCCAGTCGGTGAACGTCTGGGCGCGGAGCGAGGCCAGCGCCCGGCGCAGGAGCGCGGGACGTCGGTGGGTGACGAGGAAGACGCGTATCTCGGCCATGTCAGGCGGCGCTGGTCTTGAAGCGGCCCAGGGCTTGGCGCGCTTCGGGCGCGAGGTCGCGGACGAGCCAATAGGCCAGCCCGCCGGCCAAAATCCAGGAGCCGATCTGCGCGAGGAAAAACACCATTCCGGTCGGCGCCGCGCCCAGCCAGGCGACGGCCGCGGCCAGCCAGGCCAGCCAGGCCGTGCGCGGGCGCGCGAGCAGCCATGCGCCGACGAGGAAGAGCAGGATCTCGCGGTGGATGTAATTGTGGCCGATGGCGAAGCAGGCCAGAAAAGCCCAGCCGCCCATGCGGAAGCACGCGCGAGACGGCGCGGAGGCGGGCGTGTCCGTCTCCGCGGGCGCCCGAGCGCCGAACCATCCGCAGACCCCGAGCAGGGCGAGCAACGCGGCGTAGGACGCGGCGGGCAGCAGCCTCGACCAGGTCGCCAGGCCTCCGGCGCGTTCGAAAAAATCCATCACTTCTTGGGCGCGCCCCGCGCCGCTCAGCAGACGCGAGGAGAGCACCTGGCAACCCACGGCGAAAACGTGAGGCCTAGGGGTGCGCTCGGAAACGAGCAAGAGCTCGTGAAAGTGGAACGCGAAGTAGACCACCAACGCCGCGCCCGTGACGAAGGCTGCGATCCAGGCGCGGCGGCGTCCGTCCAAAAAGGCGAGAAGGACGCAGGCCGGATACAACTTGAGCGTGGCGGCCAGCCCGAGCAGGCCCAGCGCGGGCCAGCCGCCGAGCGGGCGTCGCCAGGCCCACATCGCCGCCGCGCCGGCGAGCAGCAGAAAGATCAGCAGATCGTTGTTGCCGTGCGAAACGGATTCCAGCGCGGCGGGAGAGAAGAGCAGAAGGGCGAACCAGGCCGCGCCTGCCGGCCTACGCGGCGCGGCGACGAGGAGCGCGGTCGCGACGAAAGCGGCGGCGAGCGCGAGGCCCAGCGGGCGCGTCCAAGACAGGGACGCGCCCGATTCGGCGAGGCCGAGCCAGATGGAGGGATAGTTGAACCAAAAGGGGCGTCCGGCCGCATCGGGCGTGTAAGGGTCCAAGCCCTGGCGGTGCGATTCGATGCCCCAGAGCAGGACCTGCAAATCGTAGAAAATGGGGCGGGGGACCGCGTCGAAGGTGAACGGAGGCGCCTCAGGCCAGCGGGCTTCCGGCCTGGTCCAGTCGAAACCGTCGCCGGTGGGCGCGGGGTTGGCCCGCCAGAGAAGTCCGAACAGCAGCGCGGCGGCGCAGACGGCAAACAGGGTCGGCGCGATGCGGCGGAACGTTTGGGCCGGGTGGATCATGAGGAGAGGACGCGGGCCAGGCGGTAGGCGGCGCGCCAGCCGAAAACGCGCGCGATCAGACGAAGGCGCGCGCCCATGGGCGGGGCCAGGTCGCTGCCTCCGAGCTCGCGCGCCCGGCCCGCGGCCCGCCTAGATCCCGCGGGATCGTCGGGATAAAGCTCGTAGGCCAGGCGTTGCCAGTAGGTGGCCAGGGCGGCGCGCGTGCGCGGCGAGTCTTCGCGCGCCGAAAGCAGGGCCGAGATTTTTTCGATGGAGCGGTAGAGCGAGGCGAGCGCGGCGGCGGAGCGGCGGCGGCTCAGGCTGCCGCCCAGCCCGGAGCGGTAGTAGGTGGCCGCGTCGGCGTCCGCGGTGAAAGCCATGCCCGAGGAGACGAGGACCGCGCGCGCGAAGTATTCGCCGTCGTCGTTTAGCGAAAGCGATTCGTCCCAGGGCCCGGCGGCGTCGATCACCGTGCGCGGGCAAAGCCAGGCCGCGGGATGCATCATGCGGCACTCCTCCACATGGAGCAAAAGCCAGTCGGCGGGCGCGAAGTCGCGGAACACCTCCTCGTCGACGAAGCGGGTCTCGGCGGGCGAGGTCTCGAAGCGGCCCCAGCGGCAGGTGGCCAGCGCGTCGGCGGGCGCGGAGGCGAGGCGCGCGAGTTGCAGCTCGATCTTGCGCGGCGACAGCAGGTCGTCGGCGTCGAGATACTGGATGAACTCGCCGCGGGCGAGGCGCAGGGCGTGGTTGCGCGCGGCGGAGGCCCCGGCGTTGGTCTGCGTGACGACGCGAACGCGGTCGGGATGGGCGTCGGCGACCCCGCGGGCGCGGGCAAGTGTTTCGTCCCGCGAGCCGTCGTCGACGACGATGATCTCGCAGCGCGGGTGGGTCTGGCCCAGCGCCGAGGCGAGCGTCTCCGCGATCCAGGGGGCCGCGTTGAAGGCCGGAACAAGAATGGAGACGAGCGCGCTCATCAGGTTTCTGCGGAGCGCTCCGGGGCCGACGCGCTCTCACACGCCAGCCGCCAGGCCGTCGTGTGGTAGGCGTCGCGCGAGAGATCCACGTAGTGGTGCATCGCGGCGGTGGGGCGCGCTATCTCGGTCGCGTCGGGCATGGTGAGGTAGTCGGCGAAGGGCGCCACCCGCGGCCCGGCCGGATGGCGGGCGGCGAGCAAAGCGCAAAGTCCTTGTTCCAGATAGTAGCTGGTTCCGTGCTCGCGGATGAGGGCGCCGGCGGCGTGCTCCAGGAATTCCCAGTCGATGGCGTCCGAGCGGAAGCCGCAGAGACCCACGTTCAGTCTTTCGGGCAAGGGCCGTCCGGCGAGGCGCTGGAGAGCGGTCCGCGGATAGCCGTAGTTTTCCGCGCAATCGGTCGCGAGGAGCGGACGATCCGGTGCGGAGGCCCAGTCGAGGAGGAATCGTGGCTCGCGCCAGAAGAGCAGGTCGCTGTCCAAAACCAGACGCCATCCGGCCCGGCCCGCGTGGACGTCGGTGAGTTTGCGAATGTGGGGATAGTTAAGCCATCGCTCGCGCAGCACGGGGAAGCGCGCGGCCGGCAGGGCGGAGTCGAGTCGCGCGATCGTCGCGGCCTGCGGGTGGATGACCGCGTCGGGGAAGAGTCGCAGCACAAGCCCGCGCGAGGCCTCGTCGAAAGTGCCGTCGTCGTAGAGTTCGGGCGCGAGCGGAGCCGGGCAGCGGCGGGCGAGGGTGTGCAGGCAGAAGGCCGTCTGGTAGGCGAAGCGGCGTCCGGTGAGCAAGTGGACGGAGAACGCTGCGCCCGGCGGGCGGGCGGGCGGCGGAGGCAGGGCGAGCGCGGCGGCCTGCATGGCGTCGCGTCCGCGCGCGGCGCGCCATTGCGCGACCGGTCCTCCGCGGCGCGCGGAGTCGCGCACGGCGGCGACCGGACGGTGCCAGAGCTGGTAGAGAATCCGGCCGGGCAGGCTCATGCGGAGGCGGGGGGTATGGCCACGAGCTCGCCGAAGTGTTCCCGGTCCAGGCGCTCGCGTTCGCCGGGGTCCGCCGCGGCCACGGCGTAGCCCAGGGGCTCGAGCACGCCGAGCGCGCGGCGGTGTTCCTCCTCGGAATGCACCGCGAACAGCACTACCGGCCGGCGCGCGGCGAGCACGCGGCGCATCCCTTCCAGCGCGGGGCCGCCGTGGCCTTCGACGTCGATCTTCACGAAATCCGGCGCGCGCACGCGTCCGGCGTCCACCCAGTCGTCAAGCGCCGCGGTCGCTATGGTGCAGCGGGGCACGCCCTCGGTGGCTTCGCCCGGAAAGGCGAGGTGGGAGGTGGTCGCGCCGAACTCGTCGTATTGGTAGAGCTGGGTCTCGCCGGTCCGATCGGAGGCGGCGACTTGATGGGGACGGAGCCACGCGAGGCGGTTGAGCCGGCGGTGCCAGGACAGGCGTTTGAAGGAAACGGGATCGGGCTCGAAGGATTCCACGCCGCCCTCGGGACCGACGGCGCGGGCCAGGCCGACCGAATAGATGCCGTGGTGCGCGCCGATATCCCAGCACACCAGGCCGGGCCGCGCGGCGTGTGCGCGGAGGATGCGTTCCACATGCGGATCGTTGCCGCCGAGCCGCCAGTAGGCGGAGCTGGGATAGATCGACCACCATGCACCCTTGGCCAGGCCGCGGAGCACGCGAACGGGAAAGCGACCGAGCCATTCTGGGAAAGCGAATTTCATGCGGGGGGAAGGCGGGAAAGAAGGTTGGCGAACGAGGTTTCGTCCAGAGTGCGACAAGCGGAGTAGGGGCCGGCTTGCAGACGATGAAAAACACGGGCCGCGAGCTCCGGGCCCAGCAGGCGGGCGAGGCGGCGAAAGCTTTTTCCGCCGAGCAGATCGGTCGGGGCCGGGACGGGGGATGCGCGCCACAAGCCAAGCAGGCGGCGGGAAAACTCGGCCGAGAATCCCCTCGGCAGCCGGCGCCAGGCGGCGAAGGCCTTGGCGGCGGCGAGCGAGCGCGCCTCCCGGCCCTCGGGCGTGTCCAGCGGGCAGGTGCGGGCGAAGGCCTCCTGCACGGCGAGCGAAGCGACGCCGAGTTTCTCCCAGTGGTTGGTGAGACGCGGCCCGGGATGACGGCCGACCAGCGCCAGGCCGGGGCACTTGGCCACGCGCGCCGGGAAGGGCGCGCAGACGTGGTAGAACCAGATCTCGGCTACGGCGTTGTAGAGCGGCGACGGCGGAAACGGGGCGGCGGCCACTCGCGCCCGCAGGTAATCGGCCCGAAAGGCGGGCGAGTGCGGCGCGGGCTGGACGGTGATGAAGAAATCCGCCGCGGAGGCGGCGACGGGAAGAGACTCGTGCGCGTCGGGAGGGCCGGCGGGGCCGGTCTCGTCGTCGAGCGCCTGGCCCGCCTGGTCGGTGTAGGCGACGTCGGCGCCGGCGTCCAGGGCGGCGACCTGGGCGCGTAGTTTATCGGCGGATACGAGATCGTCGGAGTCGAGAAAAAGGACGTGCCGTCCGGAGGCGGCCTCCAGTCCGGCGAGCCGGGCGAAAAGCAGGCCGCGGTTTTCCTGGCGGAGGAGCTTTTCCACCGAAAGCCCCAGGCGCGCGAGGTCTTCGGCCAGGGGAACGGCGGAGCCGTCGTCCACCGCGACGATCTCCACGTCCAGGCCCGGCGAGGCCTCGCGGACGGAGCGCAGCGTATGGCGGACGAGCGCGCCCCGGTTGAAGACGGGGATGATGACGGAGAGGTCGGGCGCGTTCATGGGCCGGGGGAGGACGCGACGTCCGCGTAGAGGGCGAGGCTGGCCCGGGCGAGGGATTCGCGGGAGAAGCGGGCGACCGCGTCGGCCCGGGCGGCGGCGCCGAGGCGGACGCGCAGCGCGGGATCGCGGGCGAGGCGGAGAAGGGCGGCGGCGAGGGCGGACGCGTCGCCGGGGGGCACGAGCAGGCCGGTTACGCCATTGCTCACGACGTCTGGCACGCCGCCCGCCAGGCAGCCGACGACCGGCTTGGCCCAGGCCATGGCCTCGACGTAGATTAGACCGAACGATTCGTAGCGGGACGGCGCCACGAACACGTCGCAATCGCGGTAGGCGGCGCGGAGCGCGTCTGCGTCGATCCGCCCGGGAAAATCCACGCGATCGCTCAAGCGCGGATGGCGCTGGCGGAACAGATCCCGCCAGTGGTTTCCATGGTCGAGGCCGGCGAGGGTTAAGCGCGCCTCGGGAGCGGCGTCGAGCACGGCGGGGATGGCGTCGAGCAGGACGTCGACGCCCTTGCGATGCTCGAAGCGGCCGACGAAGAGGAAACGAGCCGGGCCGGCGGCGGGCGGGGGCAGCGCGTCCGCGGGCGGCAGGGCGATGCCGTGGGGGACGACGGCGACCGCGGCGGGCGCGAGTTTCCAGCGCGCGCAGATTTCGTCGCGATGGCCCGGGGTGTGGGTGAGCACGCGGTCGGCGCGGCGGACGAGTTCGAATTCCCAATCCTGCTCGAGCCGATCATGCCAGCCCGGGCGGCCGGCGTTGTGCGAGACGAGCTGGTCGGCCGTGGTCGACACGCGGACAATGACGGGGGGACGGGTGCGGCGGGAAAGGACGGAGAGGGCGAGCGCGCCGGTGGACGAGGTTTCCACGCAGTCGAAGGGCGCGGCGCGATGGGCGGCGAGCAGCGCGGCGGACGCGGCGCGAATTTTCCACCGACGGGAGGCGGCGGTGTGCAGACGCCAGCGCAGACCCGCGACGCGGTCCAGCCACGGCGGAAGCGCGGCGTCGAACGGACGCAGCCGGACGGCGGCCAGTTCGTCGGCGGGCGGCGGCGCGCCGGCGGGCGGCTCGGGAGTGACCACCGTGACGTCGCAACCCTCCGCGGCCAGGGCGACGGCTAGGTCGGCGAAGTGCGAGCCGATGCCGCCGTCGACGGCGTTGTAGCCGCGGAGCGAAGGGGCGAGCAGGCCGATGCGGCGCGGAAGGTTCATGCGGCGAGGTCGGCCTGGCCTTCGAGACGTCCGAGCCAGCCGGCGCAGCGCACCCGCTCGGCCGGACCGCGCCAAGGGCGGGCGCGGAGGCGGGCGCGAAGCGCGCGCAGCGGCAGCGTCCAGCGCGGGATCGGCTTCCAAGGGCACGCGCCGTGCAGGGCGAGCACGCGCACCCAGGAGCGTTGGATGGCGCGGTTGAGGCGGGCGAGGTAGTCGGGTTCGAGGCGCGACGCGGGGATGAGGTGGGCGAGCGCCAGCTCCGGCAGGTAGGCCACGTCGCCGCCGGCGCGGAGCGCGGTGAACACGATGTCGTTGTCGCCGCCCGAGGTGAGCTGCCCGGCGCGCCGGTCGAGCGCGGCGCGGGC
>JAIXVY010000240.1 GCA_027482505.1 Opitutaceae bacterium
AATACGAGCCGCCCCTGGCGCCGCTGGACATGGCCGCGGAGGAGATTCATGGGCGGCGAGCCGATGAAGCCCGCGACGAAAAGATTCTCGGGTTTGTTGTAGAGAGTGAGCGGGTCGGCGACCTGCATGATCTCGCCGTCCCGCATGACGCAGATACGGTCGCCCATCGTCATGGCCTCGATCTGGTCGTGGGTGACGTAGATCATGGTGGTCTTGAGTCGCGCGTGGAGCTTGGAAATCTCACTGCGCATCGAGACGCGCATCTTGGCGTCGAGGTTCGAGAGCGGTTCATCGAAGAGAAAAACCCGGGGATCGCGCACGATGGCGCGGCCGACGGCCACGCGCTGGCGTTGTCCTCCGGAAAGCGCGGCGGGCTTGCGTTCGAGGATTTTTTCAAGGCCGAGGATGCGGGCGGCGTCGGTGACGCGGCGGATGATCTCCTCCTTCGGCTTGCGCGCGAGTTTCAGGCCGAAGGCCATGTTGTCGAAGAGGCTCATGTGCGGGTAGAGCGCGTAGTTTTGGAAAACCATCGCGATGCCGCGGTCCTTGGGCAGGAGGTCGTTCACCACCGTGCCGTCGATGGCGATGGCGCCGCCGGTGGCGGCTTCGAGGCCGGCGATCATGCGAAGGGTGGTGGATTTGCTGCAGCCGGATGGACCGACGAGAACCATGAACTCGCCGTCCCTGATCTCGAGGTTGATGGCCTTGACCGCTCGGAAGGGCGGATTCTTGCCCGACGCGGGGTAGGTTTTGTCGAGGGACTGGATGGAAACGGAGCCCATGGGGTGGAGGGGTTGAAGGGTCGGGGCGGGCGGCGGTCATCACTCCTTTACGCCTCCGGAGGTGAGGCCGGAGACGAGGTAGCGCTGGCAGGCCAGGAAGAGCAGGGTGATGGGCAGACCGCTGAGCACGGCGGTGGCGGCGAATTTTCCCCAGAGGTAGTTTTGCTCGTAGAGGAAGCTCTGCGCGCCGACGGCGAGGGTCCACTTGCGCTCGGTCTGAAGCACCACGGAGGCGACGGGATACTCGGAGATGTGGGAAATGAAGCTGAGGATGAAGACGACGGCGAAGATGGGCGCGCTCATCGGCAGCAGGATGCGCACGAAAGCCTGGAAGTGGGTCGCCCCGTCGATCTTCGCGCTCTCCTCGATGCTAACCGGGATGGTGTCGAAGTAGCCCTTGATCATCCAGATGTAGACGGCGATGCCGCCGAGGTAGGTCAGGACGAGGCCGGGGTGGGTGTTTAATCCGAACCAAGGGAGAAATTCGCCGATGAGCTGGAGCAGCGCGTAGAGGGCGACGAGGGCGAGCACCATGGGGAAGACCTGGAGCACGAGGAGCGACTTGAGCAGCACGCCGCGCAGGGCGAAGCGCATGCGGGCGAAGGCGTAGGCGGCGGTGCCCGAGAGCAGGATGATGAGGGCGGAGGCGGAGACGGCGACCTTCAGCGAATTCCAGAACCAGAGGAGCACGGGCGTGCCGGCCTGGATGACGCGGGGCTGGCCGCTGGCGTCTACGACCTCGTAGGGGATGCCGAGGACGTATTTCCAGTGCTCGAGGGAGAAATTTTCGCCGGCCGGAATGAGCGCGCCGAGGGCAAGGTCGCCTTTGCGAAAGCTGATCGCGATGATCATGAGGAACGGCGTCAGCGTGAGGACGAGAAAGCCCGCGAGGAACAGATGGGCGACCGCGAGCTTCACGCGGCGGAGAGTGGAGGCGCGAAGGGGCATGATAGGGTGGGCTTTGGGCGGGCGGGCCGGGAAGCGGGGCTCAGTTTTTCTGGTGCTTGAGGTTCCACCAGGCGAGGGACGCAACGATGAGGAAGATGACGGTGGCGATGGCGCTGGCGTAGCCGAAGTTTTGAGCCGTATCACGAAAAGCGATACGGAAGGTATAGCTCACAAGAATGTCGGTCTGGCCGGCGACGGTGGCGGCGCCTACCATGTCGGGCCCCCCGCCGGTGAGCAGGTAGATCAGGAGGAAATTATTGAAGTTGAACGCGAACGACGCGACCAGCAGCGGGAAGAGCGGTTTCCAGATGAGGGGCAGCGTGAGTTTGAAGAAGTCGTGGAAGGCGTTGGAGCCGTCGATCGCGCTGGCCTCGTAGATGGTGTCGGGCACCGACTGGAGTATGCCGGTGCAGACGATCATCATGTAGGGAAAGCCGAGCCACGTGTTGACGATGAGGATCATCACCTTCGCGAGCAGCGGGTCGGCGAACCACTCGGGCTTCGCGCCGAAAAGCGCGTCCAGGATCTGGTTTATCTCGCCGAAGTTCTGGTTGAAAAGCCCCTTGAAGATGAGGATCGAGATGAACGCCGGAACGGCGTAGGGCAGGACGAGGAGGGTGCGGTAGATTTTGCGGCCCTGCAGTTCCTTCCATTCGAGCAGGACCGCGAGGGTCATGCCGACCGCAAGCGAAAGCGCGACGGAGCCGAAGGCGAAGACGACGGTCCAGAAAAAGATGCGGATGAAGGGCCCCTGAATGCCTTTGTCGGTCAGCACCTTGGTGTAGTTGGCGAGGCCGACGCGGGCGCGGAAGCCGGGGCCGACGGGCTCGCCGGCCTTTCCCATCACGGAGTCGGCGGCCAGGACGAAGCGGCCGAGGCCGGCGTCGGGGGTGATGCGGGAGTTATTTTGGACGTGGGTGAAGGAATCGTCTTCGGGATTGTGTTTCCAGAGCGGCAGCCGGGGGCCGAATTCACGGAGGCCGGTGTTGGTGAGGACGGTTTTGTCGGGAAGAACGACCGAGACGGGCTGAAGCTTGGCGCGCAGGGCAATGACGTCGCGCAGCGGAAGAGCGGGTGAGTCGGGCGCGGTATTCTCGGCCGTCGCGGGCACGGGAGCGGCGGGAGCGGGCTCTAGCCCGAAGGGCCGGGTGGCGTAGCGCGCCCCTTCGTCGCCAGGCGTGGAGAGGACGAGCACGTAGGTGGCGGGCTCGCCGCCGACGCGGTGGAGGGCGAAGGGATACTTGGCGTCGCTGGCGAGATAGGTTTCGTCCTGGAAATATTTCACGACCTGCGGCAGGCGGAGCAGGTGGGCGGACGAGTAGTTGGTGAAGCTGACGTAGACGGTGTAGCCGAGCGGAAACAGGACGAAGATGGCGAAGCCGAGCAGGCCGGGAAACAGATAGCGCCAGGTGTAGGCGCGGGCCCACAGATAGGTGACGGCCGCGAGCGCGGTCACCAACAGGACGCCGGCGCCCACGAGCGTCTCCCCGCCCAGATACAGCCGTGCGCTCAGGAGGAGCGCGGCCGCGATCAGGCCGGCGACGACGGTGTGGTAGAAAACGCGGACGACGGCGGGGGACATGGGGCGAAAGCGGGGAGCAGGCAGCGGGGCGGGAAGGCGGGACTCGCGGGCCGGGCATGTCGGACCGCGTCGCGGCGGTCCCGCCCTGACTCAGGCTGTCACTCGCGCGGCTTCATGCGCTGGGCGGCAAGATCCAGCGCCTTCCGAGGCTCGGCCTGGCCGTTGGTTGCGTTGCTGAGAGCGGCGCCGAAGGCGGTCCAGAAGCGGCCCATTTCGGGAACGTTCGGCATGAGCATGCCGGCGTCGACGGCGGCCTTGGAGGCGGCGATGAGCGGATCTTTGGCCAGCTCGTTGTAGAAGCTTTCCAAGGCGGGCACGCCCAGGGGAACGTCGGCGTTCATGGCGCGCAGCCCGGCGTCGGTGAGGAAGTGATTCTTGAGAAACTCCTCCGCGAGGTCGGCGTTGGGCGAGGAGCGGTTGATCATGGCGCCGAGCACGCCGACGAAGGGGCGGCCGGGCTTGCCGGGCTCGACGCCGGGAAGCGGAGCGACGGCGAAGGGGACGCCGCTCTTGCGCAGGTTGCCCCAGGCCCAGGGGCCGGAGATCATCATGGCGAGTTCGCCGCCGTTCATCTTGGCGTCCATCACGGAGTAGGATGTGCCGCGCGGCATGACGCCGTTGTCGATGAGCGCGACGATCTGCTCGAGGGCCTTCACGGCGCCGGGGACGTTTACGCCGATGTCCCCGACGTTGTATTCGCCCTGGGTGTCGCGGCCGAAGACGTAGGCGCCGCCGCCGGCGAGGAATCCCCAGGAAAAGTAGGGCGTGTTGTAGTCCCACATGATGGGCGTGACGTCCTTTTGCTTCAGCTCGTCGGCGAGCTTCACCACCTCGTCGAGCGTGGCGGGCGGGTTTTTCACGTGGTTGGTGTTATAGATGAGCCCCACGGATTCGAGCGAGACGGGATAGCCCCAGACGCGCCCTTTGTGGGTGAAGGCCTCCCAGCCCTTGGGGAAGAATTTGGCGCGGGCGTCGGCGGCGACCTCGATCGGCTTGAGCAGGCCGGCGTCGGCCCATTCGCCGAGGCGGTCGTGAGGCCACATGAAGATGTCGGGCCCCTGGCCGGCCTGGGCGGATTGGAAGAATTTGTCGGTCACGCCCTCGGGAGCTTCGACGCGCACCGGCACGCCGAGCTCCTTGGCGAATTTTTCACCGACCTGTTGCAGGCCGCGGTAGCCCTTGTCGCCGTTTATCCAGATGAGGAGTTGGCCTGGTTGGTGGGCGAAGGCGGAGGCGGCCAAGCCGAGCGCGACGAGCGCGCCGGCGAGGAGAGAGTAAAGGGATGGACGCATGACGGGCGAGGATAGGGGGTTTCGGTGAGGCGCGCCGCCGCGGTTCGTGAACGGCGCCGCCGTAGTAATTTTATGAATACTATCTACCACCAGGTTTCGGCCTGAACGCCGACGTTCCAGGAGGCGCGGTCGTTGGCGTCCACGCCGTTGGGGCTGTAGTAGGCGGGCTCTCCCATCCAGCGGAAGTAGGAGACGTAGGCGCGGATCTCGGGCCGGCTCCAAAAGGCGCCGGAGGGTTTCACCACGGCGGCGAGAGTGATTTTGCCAAGCGTGGCGGAGCCTTCGCGCTCGTCGTAGCGCACGTCGTCGGACCAATCCACGCCCACCTCGGTCTCGAGGCCGACGTGTTTGGTGAACATGTATATGGGGCGTATGGCGCCGGATACGAAGAGTCGGTCGGAGCCGGAGGCGTAGCGCACGCCGCTGTCGCCGTAGTTCACGATGGTGGCGGCCATGAGCGAGAACTGGTCGCTGAACTGCCAGACGAACTGGTCGGTGAACTGCCAGGTCTCGGCGTCCCCCACGACCTCGGTGCCCTGGAAGTTGATCGCGGAGATGTAGGTGTTGAACTGCGAGGCGACGCCGTAGCCGTATTGGAGCGAGGCCTTGTTGTAGCCCTTGGCGAGGGTGTTGAACTGGACCCAGCCCACGGCGACGCCGAATTCCTCGTCGAAGTTCACGCCCTCGCCGGTTCCGCCCTTGGCATACATGGGGGCGACCCAGAGCATGCCCTTGCCGCCGAAGGTCGGCAGCTCGCTCCACCGGATGTCGATGGCCTGCTTGGTCAGCCAGTTGCCGTTCTCGACCGGGAAATCGTCCTCGGTGCCGCCGAGGTAGGCGACGGCCAGCTTGCCGGGACCGAGGTCGATTTTTTCGACGCCGCCGCCGTAGCCAGACATGTCGAGGAAGTAGTAGTCGTAGATGTGGATGTCGTGCCGGTCGTAGAAGCGCTGGCCGGCCCAGAAGGTGACCTCGGGGGCGGTGGCGATGACGTTGCTGGCCGAGATGAAGGCCTCGCGGAAGAGGAGGTCTCCGCCGTTGTCGTAGCGGATCTGGTCGATCTGGCCGTCCCCGTCGTTGTCGACCCCGCCCACGCCCGGAGTCGTGTAGTTGCTGCGCTCGCCGATGTATTTGTAGGCGAAGGTGCTTTGGACGGAGAAGACGGGCCCTCCGGATTCGGCGGGGAAATTGTATTTCAGGGTTAGCTCGCCGTAGGTGTCGGGCTCGGCGCCGAGGCGGCCAGGGGCGATTTCGAAGAGTCCGTCCGGGTGGGTGATGCGCTGCTGGCCGCCGGAGTCCTGGTTGACCCCGTATCCGGCGCGCAAATACCCGTGAAACTCTAGGTTGCGGGTGGCGTCCTTGGGCAGGCCTTCGGCGACGAAGTTGGGCGCGAAGACCTCGTTTAGCGCGTCGGAGTTTTCCTTGGCGGTGCGCTCAAGGGCGGCGACCCGCTGCTCGATGGCCGGCGCGGTCGTCGCGCCAGTCGAGGATGAGGCGGGAGCGCGTTCCACCGCGGCGAGGCGTTTTTCAAGTTCGGCGATGCGATTCTCGTAGGCCTCGCGGGCGAGGCGCATCTCGGTGCGCAGCGCGTCGATTTCGGAGGCGGTCTGACCGAGGACGGGTCCGGCAAGGGCCAGGGCTCCGGCGCCGGCTAGCGCGAACGCATGGCGACGGACGCGCGAAGGTGTGGGGTGGATGGTCATGGTGGGTAGGGTTTGCCAGCCGACGCCGGCCAGGGTGGTGCGGCGCCATCCGCCCGCCCGGCCGCGGATGCGGCGCGAAAGGGGAGAATAACCAGTAAAATTAATGCAGGTCTTTTGCTTTCAAACGGCATCTCCGTTCCAATTCCTGAAATGGGCGGACAAAACTTAGCCTTCGGTTCGAGCCTGTCCCCGGCGCTCGGCGTGGCCGCGCAAAGCCAAGAATATCAGCGCATCTTGGCGGGAATCCTCGGGGAGGCGGAGCGGGGAAAACTCCACCTAAAAGTGCCCGAGCCCCACTGCCTGATGCAGCGCCGGTCGGGAATGCATTATCATTTCCGTCCCGAAGTGTTCGTGCAGTTGGAGGGGGCGACCCGTTTTCGGTTTCCCCAGGGCGAGCTGATGTTGCGGCCGGGCGAGGCGGCGATCTTGCCCACGGGTTTGCCTCACGGTGAGACCGCGTTGCGAGCCGACGGCGGCGAAGGCAGTCCGGGCCGGGGCTTCAGGAATTTCGTGGCGGGTTTTTACGCCGGCGCGGTGAGCATGCACTTGGCGCGCGATTTCGGCGGCGGGCGGCCCGACATCGAGACGATCAGTTTTTTTTCGACCCCGGACCTGCACCGGATCGTCGAGATGGTGGAGTTTCTGGTGCAGGCGAGCCATTCGCCGAGCGGGCGGCGGGAGGCGGTGGCGCGAGGCCTCGGATTGGCGCTGTTTGCCACGCTGGCCGACTTGGTCCGCGCCGAGACGCCGGACGCGCGCAAGGAACCGCCGCGTATTTTCCAGATCAAGTGGCTGGTGCGCGACCAGCTCTACAATCCCGACCTGAACGTCACCTTCATCGCGCAGCGCCTGAACTGTTCCGCCGATTACCTCTCGCATATCTTTCACCGGGACACGGGCGAGACGCTCATTCACTACATCCATCGCCAGCGCATACGCGGTGCGCTCGAAGTGATGGCGAACCCCGCGCTTACGATCTCGGAAATCGCGTGGGCGTGCGGTTTCGCCGACGCGGGCTATTTCACCAAGGTTTTTCGCAGGCACGCGGGCCTGACTCCGCAGGCTTATCGAAAGCGCCTGTCCCAGGAATCCCTGCGCGAGGCCGGGGCGCCAAAGACGGTTTTCCACGACGGGACCGACCACTCGGCGGGTCGCGCGGCTCCGCCCGCCGCGGGTCCGGAGCAGGAGGCGACACCTTTTTTAACCTTATGAAAATCCCCCTGCTATTTTCGCGAAACGCGCGTCTCGGTCTGCCGCTCGCGCTTGTTTTTCTGGCCGCCGGCTGCCGGCATCGTGTCGATACGGTCGCCGCGGGCGGAGCCACGGTGGTTCAATTCCACGCCGACGGCAGCGTGCGAAATCCGGCGGCCAGCGACGCCTTCCCCGGCGTGCGGCGTATCGTGGTGCGGGCGCTGGACAACCGGGCGCGCCCGGACCCGGTCGCGCAGGTGACGGACCGGGTGGGCATGCCGGCGGGGCCGCGCACGCTGTTGCTGGCGGCCGAGTCGACCGGCGGACGGGTGACGCTCAGCGAGCTGTCTTTCGAGGCGTTGCCGGGGGCCGATTACACGATCTGGCCGGCGCCGCAGGCGGAGGGGAGTATCCTGGCCTATTTGCGCCGGGGGACGCACGGCGAGGTGGTGGCGAAATCGAGGCCGTGGTCGCCGCCCGTCGGCGAGGACGGGCGTCCGACGGAGAGGTCGCGTTGATGCGGGTTCAGGCGAGCGACGGCGCCTCGCGCAAAAGCGCCTCGAGATCGAGCGGACGGGTGAACATGGCAAGCCCCCCGGCGGCGTCGCGCGGCCACTCGGCTTCTGGCCGGTCGCGGTAGAGTTCCACGCCGTTTTGATCGGGATCGCGGAGATAGATGGCCTCGCTCACCCCGTGGTCGGCGGCGCCTTCGAGCGTCACGCCGGCCTCGACCAAGCGGCGCAGGGCGTCGGCGAGGGCGGGGCGGTCGGGATACAAAATCGCGGTATGGTAGAGGCCGGTGGAGCCCGGCGGGGGCGGGCGGCCGCCTAGGCTTTCCCAGGTGTTGAGGCCGATGTGATGGTGGTAGCCGCCGGCGGAGATGAAGGCGGCCTGCGCGCCGAAGCGTTGCATAAGCTGGAAGCCCAGCACGCCGCAGTAGAAGGCGAGGGAGCGCTCCAGATCGGCCACCTTCAGGTGGACGTGGCCGATGCGGACCGCGGGCGACAAGGGGCTCATGCGGCGCAAGCGGGCGGGTTTATTCGGCCGGCAGCTTGGCGAGAATGAGATCGGCGAGCTGCGCGACCTTCTCGCTCAAGCCGGCGGCGAGGGCGGCGTAGTCGCCGTCTTTCCAAGGAGTCTCGGGGGCCTCGAAGACCTCGCGGAAGATGACTTGGCCGCCGCCGACGGCGCCGGGTTTGTCGGCCACGCGCACGATTTCCACGCCGCAGGTGAAGCTGACGACGGCCTTGCCGTCGGGACGGATGCGACCCTCGCAGCGCAGGACGGAGACGGACACATCGACATCGCGCACGACGTCGAAGGGGTAGGGCTGGGGGAAAACGCGTTCGACGCGGTCCGAGACGTGGAGGCGCGCCACGAGCATGCGGTTGATGCCGGTGGCGAGGGGCTCGGCCCAGCGGGCGTAGTCGCGGTAGTCGATCTCGTTGTCGCCGCGGCGCACGATCATGGCCTTGCCGTCGAGATAGGGGGCGATCTGGACGGAGCGCAGTCCTACCTTGAGCGTGCCCTGTTTCACGGCGGCGTTGACCGCGGCCGGCGAGGGGCCGGTTAGCACGTAGTGCCGGGTGGGATCGGGGGAAGGCCGGGGAAGGAGGCTGCAACCGGCGAGGAGCGCGGCGGCGGCGAGCGGGGCGAGGCGAAGGAGACGAGGGCGCGTCATGGGCGGCGGAGAAAAATCGCGGACGGTTATTTGTTGGAGTCGGAGGCGCGGCCGCTGAGCAGCGCGTTGGGATTGCGCTCGAGGAAGTCGGCGAGGCGGGCGACGGCGGCGGAGGCCTCGCCCAGGCGCGCGAAGGCCTTGGAGGCGTCGTCGCCGAGGTATTGCTGCGCGTTGATGAAGCGTTTCATGACCAGGGTGGTGTCGGTGAGCTGGGCCATGGCGGCGCGGGCGTCCTTGATCGCTAGATTGAACTGCTCGGCGCTCGGGCCGGCGGATTTTTCGAGGTCGCCCAGCACGCGGTCGAGGCGGGCGGTGGCGGAGGCCGCGTTCGCCAGGGTGGACTTTAGCTCTGGCGAGGAGGCGAGCGAGGTGACGGCCTGGCCGGCGGCGGACCATTCGCGGGACAACTTGGCCAGATCGGCGGCCTGCACCTGGGTGCGGAGGTCGGAGAGCAGGCCCTTGACCTCCGAGGCGAGCAGCGGGAGGTCGCTGCGCCGGACGTCGTCGAGGATCTCATTCAGGCTGCGCATGAACTCGGCGCTGCGCGACGGGATGGCGGGCATCTCCAAATAGGGGGACTCGACCGCGGCGAGGCGGCGGGGCGGATGCTGGGCGGGATCGTAGAAATCGAGCTCCACGTAAAGCAGGCCCGTGGCGTAGCCGATGACGTTGAGCTGGGCGCGCAGGCCGGCGTCGACGAGGTGCTGGAGTTCGGAGCGGTTGGAGACGTCGATGGGGTTGCCCAGGCCGTCGGCGACGACGTCGCGGCTGAGTTCGCAGACCACGGCGACGACGGAGCGGGAGTCGGCGGCCTGCGCGCCGGAGCCGGCGGGCGGGATGGCGCGAACGTGGAGGCCGACGACGCGGCCGATGCGCACGCCGCGAAACTTGACCGGGGAGCCGTTGTCGAGGCCGTGGATGGACTCGTCGAAGTAGACGATGAAGCGCTCGGGCTTGGAGAAGAAATTGACGCCTCCGAAGGAGAAAAGCGCGACGATGCCGAGCACGAGGGCGCCGAGGACGAAAAGGCCGACGACGGTGGGACTGACTTTGGTCTTCACGGGAGGGAGCGGGCTTGGGCGGGGCGGAAAAGGTTCAGGAGGCGGGGCGGGCGGCGGTGG